>JANMSA010000900.1:0-3313 GCA_031388865.1 Acidobacteriota bacterium
GGGGTTGTTTCGTCCTGTTGGGCTGTCGGTGGCCACCGCTGTCATCCCGAGCGTGAGTCGCGGGACCCGGGGGGGTGGGGAAACCGGCTTGTTCGTCGCGCACCGCCCGCCCCGGTCCCTCGACTCACGCTCGGGATGACAGCGGTGACCACCGACAGCCGACAAGGACAAACCATCCCCGATGACCGACTTCGCCAATGATCAGCCCATTCACCGCTACGTGGCCGGCGCGACCACCACGCTCGCGGAGGAGTGGCGGGACATCGCCCGCAGTACCCACCTTCTCCGCAACCTGGTGCATCGCGACCTCACGGTTCGCTACAAGCGCTCTGTACTCGGCTTCTTCTGGACCATGCTCCACCCTCTGCTCCTGATCGTCATCCTGACTATGGTGTTTTCCACCATCTTCCGCTTTGCAGTGCCGCGGTACGAGGTGTACGTGCTGGCCGCGCTCCTGCCGTGGACTTTCTTTTCACAGACCACCATCGGTTCGATGGCTTCCCTGGCGTGGAATGGCGCCCTCATGAAGCGCGTGCGCGTGCCGAAGTCGATCTTCGTTCTGTCGAGCGTGATCGCCGGAGTGGTGAACCTGGCCCTGTCGTTTCTGCCGCTGTTCCTGATCATGATTCTGCGCGGCGCGCCGATCACCCCCGCGCTCGCCTTCCTGCCTGTTTCGATCCTCATCCTGGCGGTGTTCACCTACGGCGTCTCCCTGACACTGAGCGCGCTCGCCGTGTACTTCGTCGACGTGCGCGAGATGTATACCGTCGCTCTCACCGCGCTGATGTACTTCACCCCAGTGATCTATCCGGTGGAAGTGATCCCCGCGCAGTACCGCACCTTGTTCGAGCTCAATCCGATGCTTTACCTGATCCAGATCGTCCGCGCGCCGATCCACGACGGGATGCTGCCTTCGATGCAGGCGCTCGGGATCGCCGTAGCGCTCGCAGGAACGGCCCTGCTCGTCGGCTGGACAGTCTTTCGCCGTCTGTCGCGTGGCTTCTACCCTTACCTGTGACCATGCATCGGGTGGAAGTGCGAGACGTCAGCGTGCGCTATCCCGCGCAGCGCATCCCCACGCTGAAAGAGTGGGTCGTGCGCGCTCGCGGCGCGCGTCCGAAGCCGGTGAACGCCTTGCGCGACATCACCCTCGAGGTCGACGCGGGCGAGGCGTTCGGGATCATCGGCAGCAATGGCGCGGGCAAGTCGACACTGCTCCGGGTCATGGCCGGAATCATCCCGCCGAGCACCGGCGAGGTCGTGACACGCGGCGCCGTCGCACCGATCATCGAGCTGGGGACCGGCTTCGACGGTGAGCTGTCCGGCCGCGAGAACATCCTCTTCAACGGCTCCCTGCTCGGCCGCTCGAAGGCGTTCATGCTCCGCTACGAGGAAGAGATCATCGACTTCTCCGGCATCGCGACGCACATCGAATCGCCGCTGCGAACCTACTCGACAGGGATGCGCGCACGCCTCGCCTTCGCCATCGCCACCACCATCGAGGCGGACATCGTGCTGCTCGACGAAGTCCTCGCAGTCGGCGACGCCTCATTCCGCGAAAAGTGCGCGGAGCGCATCGATGCGTTCCACGCGAAGGGAGCGACGATCGTGCTGGTCTCGCACGATCTCACTTCGGTCAACGCGCTCTGCACCCGCGCCGCCTGGGTAGACGGCGGCCTCCTCCGCGCCATCGGCCCCGTCGCAGCCGTGATCGCCGAGTACGAAGCCGCGGTGCACAGAAAGTAGCAGCTCCCGGACCTCGCCATGCGCACACCAGCACGCGCGACACTACTGGAGGGCCGCGTTCAGGAGCGCATACCGCTGCTCCCAGGTCTGCCCACGCGCGAACACACGACGCGACTCGATGAGCGCGTCATCGTTCTCACGCAGCGCAGCGTCGATCTCGCGCTCGAACTCGTCGACGCTGGACGCCAGCCGCACCAGCGGTGCCAGCGCCGCCACCTCCGGAATCGGCACCGCCACGACCGGCTTCCCTGCCGCCAGCATTTCGTACACTTTCACCGGATTGGTAGCCTCGGTCAGCGCCACCCGTTTGAACGGAATGATCGCCACGTCCATCACACCCAGCCATTGCGGTAGTTCCGCGTATGGCCGCTCGCCCGGCATCGTGACATTGGACTGCACCGTGAGCGGCAGTACGCGCGCCCCGTACGTCGCGCCGATCAGAAGGAAATCCCAATCCGGACGGCGGGTCGCAAGCGCAGCCACGAGCTCGATGTCGAACCAGTCAGAGATCGCGCCGTAATAGCCGATCACCGGACGCGGTCCACCCGCTCGCGGAGTCGGGGCGAAATGCTCGTAATCACACCCGTTGCGCAGCAGCAGCACGCGCTTCGCGTACTTGCGAGCCTCGCGCTCCAGCGCCGCGGAGGACACGACCACCAGATCCGCGCCCATCATCAATGCCCGCTCGTCATCATCGGCCACCTCGGTCGTGAAACCAGCGTGATGGTCCATGCAATCGTAGACGATGCGCCGGCCGAGGCGCCTGGCGAGGGGCCACCAGGAGGGATGCTGCACGATCACCAGCGAGTCCGGTGCGATCACGACGTCTTTCACCGACAGCTCGTACACGCCCGCGCGCTTTTCCACCACGGGACCGTCACCGCGCCGCACATAAAGCACGCGATGTCCCGCCTCGGCGAACCGCGTCATCAACTGCTGCGGCCGTTGAAACCGAAAGTCCCAGTCGACGATCGACAGGCAGATGACGTCGTGCTTCTGTGTTCGCAGCTCCGGCACTTTGAGCGCCGGCTTCCAGCCGGCCGGTCGCCTGCCTTCCCGCCCCCGCGTCTTCCGAGTCCGCAGAAGCATGCGATCCACCCATCGGTACTTCCACGCCCTCAGACGATTCAGCACCCGCCACGCACGAGCCGCGCGGATCTCCAGCAGCATCGCCGCGACCGGAGCATCGCTGGCTTCTCGCCCACCCATCGCCGACAGGAAACGCCAGGTGCGCGAACCACGGATCGCCCGCAGCTCGATCGCCTTCGCCTCCAGCATCCGCTCCTCATAGCGGCGATGTGCGTCGTCACTCACGCGGAGCGAAGTGTACGCGTGACCGGTCCTGTCATCCCGAACCGTCCAACGGCAGAGGACTGCCGTGGAAGTGGTGATGACGCGCGGTGCGCAGCCGGCACGAGCCTGGTGAATGGCACGGGAGCGACCCCTCATCCGCCGGAGCCTGCCCTGAGCGAAGCCGAAGGGGATCGGGATAGGGGGGAGCCTCACGGCCCTCCCCCTCCCACACCACCGTGCATGCGGGTCCGCACACGGCGGTTCAGCGGTGAAG
>JANMSA010000901.1:0-6751 GCA_031388865.1 Acidobacteriota bacterium
CTGCCATTCCGCGGATCCACTGCCGGCATCGCTCCCGCCGGACGCCAGAACCTCCCGGATGCGCGCGTCGGGAGAGCGATCGCCGGCATGAGCCAGTGACGCTGCGTCGATTGCGGTCACCACCCCCTGTTCGTTCAGCCGGACTAGGATCGTCGCTCCGGCGGCACGGAAGAGCTTCGGCCTCCCGAGCTGGAGCTCATCGACTGCGGCGATTCTGTGGTAACTCGCTTCGTAGGCGGAAGGCATCAGGACATCGAGTCTAGTCGATCCCGCAGTGCGAAGAGCCGCCCCTCGAGAAGACCGCATGGATGCTTCGCAATCTCCTGGAATGAGCGCAGGCGCGGTGAAATCAGAATCCATCGCGATCGCGCAGACAGCTCGAATCATCACCCGGTCGCGCGAACGCGATCCAGAAGAACCTGGGCGATCTGCGGCTCGTGCCCGATGTAGTCGCCCATCAGAATCTCTACGGCAGGGTGACGCTGCGCGCCCTCTTTCAAGAGTGCAGGCACATCGCGCAACAGGTGCCGGCCGCTATGGAGAAAATAAGGTACGGCCACGATCGCCGTGGCCCCGGCGGACACACACTCATCGATCGCAGCAGGGATGTCGGGCTCGTTGCAGTCGAGATACCCGACGGTCACCAGTGCATAATCGTTCTCAGCCCTGACGAGCGCCGCCACCTTGCGAATGTCCTCATTGGCTTCGGGACGAGGGCTGCCATGAGCGAGGATCAGCAACGCTCTCACGCCGGCACCTCCACCCGGACACGACAGACCGCGCTCCCATAGAGGGGACACTTCGGTTGTTCCCGACACCACGCGCGGTGGTCGCCGATGGCAGATCCCCACTCCGCCGGTGGACGCGCCACAGCCGCGGACGCAAGAACAGCCTGGGCAAGAGCGGGGTGGAATCCGATCACGCCTGCTGTGGCGAAGGTCACCTGCGGATACTCCGATTTCACGCTCGCGATCGCGGCCGGAAGATCGTCGACGACGAATTTTCCCGCGATCAGAAAGTAGGGCGCGATCACGATACGCGTCGCTCCCTGCACGACGCACCGCTCCACGGCAGTATCCAGATCCGGTGCGGTGTAATTCAAGAACGCGACTTCGACGATCGGCGCATCGCCGCGTTCCCGCATGCGCGTGGCCAGTTCGAGCAGATTGCGCTCAGCCCCGCACAGCACGCTGCCGTGACTGAACAGGATGATTCCGCGCACGAGGGCATTCTAGACGAAGGTTTGGACGCGGTCCGTCACAGGAATGGACTCTTCCCAATCGCTGACGCGAAATGCGTCCAAACCCTACCGCTCGCGTCTCCATCACGCTGTCATCATGCTCCGGCCCGGCTCCCCCCGGAGCGAATGAAATCCACCAATGAGCAGTGAGCTGATCTTCCTTCTCCATCCAGATGAAGGCACACGCGACCGCCTCAGCACGGTCCTGCACGAATCCGGGTTCAAAGTCCTCACCGCCGGCGACGAGACGACGGCCATGCGCAATCTCGCACAGATGCGCTTCGTCCTGCCGGATGCGCTCATCATGCCGCTCTCGGAGAATGGACCGCTGCTGGAGAGGCTGCGCCAGAACCCGCTGACTGCCGATCTGCCGGTGCTCGTACTTTCCGACCAGCCCGCCGAGGATCGCCGCCGAGCGCTTCGCCAGGGTATCTCCGATCTCATCCCGGCACCGTTCGATGGCGAAGAGTTGCTGCTCACGTTACGGCTTGCTCTGCAGCGGTCGGCGGAGCGGCGCCGGGACAGCCGCACTCTACGAGGCTCGATTGCGCTCATGCCGCTGGTCGACCTCCTCCAGACGCTGGAGGCCGGACGGCGCAGCGGAGTCGTGGACCTGCGCAGCAACGGTCGTCATGCGACGCTCTGGCTGCGCCAGGGACAGCCGATCGACGCGCAGTCCGATGACGGCCGGCACGGTGAGGAAGCCGTCTACGCCATGCTGCGATTCGACGACGGAACGTTCGAGGTCCAGTTCGGCGACGTAACCGTGCCGCAACGCATCTCGACGTCCCTGTCCGGCTTGCTGCTCGAAGGTGTGCGGCGGATCGACGAGGGAGCGCGGGAGGATGAGATCCCGCACGCCGCTCTCCCCGACCAGCCACCCCTCCCCGCGCCCGAGATCATGGCGGCGCATCGCGCCCTGACGCTGCTCAACGTGGCCGGTGCCTACGCAGCGACGTACGTGCAACCTGCCTTGCTGGTCTCCGCATTCGACGAAGCACGACGCGCGCTGCTCAACGAGCTGCCGGAGCTCGCCGTCTTCGACCTGGGAGTCGAGGGGCAGGTCAGCCTGCCTTCCATCCCAACTGAAGTTCCACCCGACCGCATGGCCCTTGCCGCCGCGACCTGGGCTCGACGGCTCTTCGAGCGACTTGAACGCGCTCTGCCGGGACGCTTTGGTCGAGCGCGTCTGGTGGCGTTGACCGATGCGGTGCGTGACGACATGCAAAGCCTCGGCTTCGATGACGCACTGGGCGTAGAGCGCTCGACTCTGGAGGAGGATCAATGACAAATCTGTCGCAACTGACAGTGGCGGATATCGATGCGCTGCCATTCGGTTTCATCGGACTGGCTCCCGACGGCACCATCCGCAAGTACAACCGCTACGAGGCGGATCTCGCCCGCACCGACCCTAAGACCGTCCTCGGCCGGAACTTCTTTCGCGACGTTGCGCCCTGTACTCAGGTGAAGGAGTTCGAAGGTCGTTTCCACGAGTTCGCCGCTGGCACAGGCGAGCCAACCATGACGTTCGATTTCGTCTTCACCTTCCGTCACGGCGTGCAGAAGGTGCGCATCGGATTGGTCCGTTCGCCGATGGCGGGAGAGGTGATCGTCACCGTCAACCGGGTGCGCGATCTCGCGCTGCCGCTTTCGGCACAGATCGAACACGACGCGATGCGGCAGCTGCTCCTCGATTCCGCCGGCCGTCCCGTCGTGGCCGTGGGAGACGACTTCTGGCGCGCACTGAGCGATGGCCTGGGCGGACCCGGGAGCAGCTCCGGCAACAGCATGCACGAGGAGGTGCTCCATCGCGTCGGCATCGACTGGGGCCTTCGTCACGCCCTGCGCGTCGAGGCACTGGTGCAGCGCGAGCAACGTCTTGCCCTTCGCGAAGTCGAGCTGCACGTCGCCCTCGAATACGTGAGTGGCTCCCTCGGCGTCACGGGCCTCGGCAACTTCCAGGTCGACCTGCAGTACCGGCGCCGCGGCCTCCTCGTCACCACGCACCTCGACGGCCCTACGGCGCGAGCCGCAGGAGAAGAGGGCAAGCGGTCCTGTGCTCTCATCGCCGGACTTCACGCCGGACTGCTCTCGCACCTTTCCGGAAGGAGACTGGCGGGTCGCGAAGTGACTTGCGGCCGCGGCCCTCTGGAGCCGTGTCGCTTCGTCGTCGCCACCGAGGCTCGCCTGGAGCGCCTGCTCGCGCCGGTCGAAGCTTCGTCGGACAGCCATCTGCTGGTCGAGCTCGGACTGCGCCCCCCAGTCGAGGCGTTGCGGTGAGCGAGGGGCCCCATAAGCCGGGTCCGCAGCCGCACCCTCAGCCCGCTGGTCAGGTGGCCGATCTACTGGACAAGGTGGCGTGGGATTTCGATCCCGAGGACGATCTCCTCTCGCCTCTCGTCTCCACCGAACGCTACTTCCGCGACTTTCCCTGGAACGATCACACCGAAGAGTGAGCCGTCGGGTCAGCCTCCACCGGCGCGCCGGCCTTCTTTAAAGGATTCCCTGCAGGTGCGCGAAACTTCGCGCTACCGGCAGGGGACCCTTCTTCCACGGGGGAGGTTCACAGGTTCACAGTCTCAGAGTCGCAGAGCGTTCCCAGGCCACCGCTCCTATGAGACTGTGAACCTTCGTCATTGAGCAGTCACCATCACATCGTCGAGCGCCACTCCCCAGTCCGTAACACTGCTGTCGCTGGTGAAGCGGAAGCGGAGTTTGACGTTGCTTTGTCCGAGGACGGAGTTGAGGCTGAGGGAGACCTGGGGGGCCCACGAGGGATAGCCACTCGACTGTCCGGACACGCTGCGGAGTTGGGTCCACGACGTGCCGCCGTTGGTCGAGACTTCCACACGGGAAAAGTCGTAGCCGGACTCGGTCTTGTACTTGTTGTAGAAGGTCAGCGTGGCGCTGCTCTTCCCGGCGAGGCTGAACGACGGGGACACCACGCTCCAGTCCGCGCCGTTGAGGTAGGTCGTGAAACCGACGTTCGTCTTGAACCGCTTCGCGCCGCTCCGCGAATCGGTGGTGGTTTCGATGGACCATCCTGAGCCGGTGTTCTTCGTGAACGTCCACCCGAGGGCGCCGGACTCGGCTCCCTCGTTGATCAGAGTGACCGGCGGGGCCGTGCCGGCCGTCGTGAACGATTGCGTGACCGAAGATGGGCCGCTGCCGCACGCGTTTTTGGCCACGACGCGCCACGAGTAGGTCGTCGATGCCGCCAGTCCGCTGACCGCCAGCGAGGCCGACGATGCATTCGCGTAGAACGGAGGCGCGGTCGAGGTGCCAAGGTAGATGTCGTAGGAGGTTGCACCGGAGACGGCACCCCAGGAAAGCGCGGGCGACGTACTGACGGCAGTGGCTCCAGCGGCGGGCGAAGTCAGCGACGGTGCCGTGGGAACGGTGCACGAAGACGTGCCCCACGCCACCCAGATCGGCGCAGACCAGACCGTGTCGCCGTCGGCCTGTACGGCAACGACGTAGTAATACCATTCCTCGCCGGACGGCTTGGCTGCGAGTGTCGCGGCGAGCGTCGAGCTGGCGGTGTTGGAAGAGACGATGGTCGGAGCCGCACCAGGAGCGGCGACCGTGCCGGCACGCCCTCCCCAGATCTCGATCTTCTGCACGCCTTCGCTCGCGGGATCGGAGACCCGCACGTCGACGGGGAGCGCGGACGTCGCACCGAAGCTGTCCCCCATCACCTGCCCGGAACTGGTGCGCCACACGAGCTGGACGTCGCGGTCCTGCGCCGCATAGAACCGCCGTGCGCCGTAGGCCGCGACCAGCGACTGCTGATTGAACGTGCTGCCGTTCGGGATCAGCACCACCGTGCGATTCGGGGTGGAGTTGCCGTAGTTCCAGCAGTGATTGTCCTGATGCGCTTCCGGCGCGATCTTCCAGCCATAGGACAGGGCCTGGTCATAGCGCAGCTGGTACGTCGAACCGCCCGGAGAGAACGAGGTCGACGTATTGAAGGCCGGTCCCGAGATCATCGACAGTCCGCGCATCACGGCGTCGGAGTCGGCGGTTCGGGCCCAGCTCCCGAAGTCGCTGCTGTTGGGATGGTTGAATGTGCCGTACGAGCCGAGCACGCCCTGATTGTTTTTCATGGCGGTGTAGAGCTGCAGATAGTTCGACTTGTCCACGCTCACGTGAAACGGCTCGCCGGTCCACGACATCAGGTTGGCCTGGTTGTAGACGTTGATGTGCCCGCCGCCGCTGATCACGCCCCACTCCATGCCGAACATCCCCACGAACGAGCCTGGAACGGTCGCGGTTTGCGCGGCGGAGAAGCCGGCCGAGTAACGACTCTTGACCTGCTCGGCGGTGCAGCCTGCGCAGGCTTCCTGCATGAGGTGGTTGTGCTCGACGATGGCCAGGAAGTCGATCGAGCCGGAGGTCTTCGCATAGTTGAACGCGTCGACCGGCTGCGCGCCGCCAGCATACCCGTAACGCCCCGAGGCGCAATCGCTGTTCGGCATTCCGCCATCGCTCCAGTTCGTGTGGGCGTGCGTGGTCCCATAAAAGAACTGATAGGGAAAGGTCGCGTCCAGACCGGCCGCCATCGACTTGGGATCACGGCGATCGCGCCGCTCGAAAAGCCGGTCATAGAATCCCGCGCGATCAACAACCACGCGGACCTCGGAGCTCTTCGCGAGATCACCGAACGCGCGCTCGTCGAGCGAAGACTTCTCCACGCTGCCGGCGCGGAACTGGGCGATCACTTCAATCGCATACTCTCCATCCGGGACGAAGTCGCCGGCATCGTCGCGTCCGTCCCATCGCGCGGTCGCCTCGGCCTGGGCCCGCGGGTGGAGCATCGTCACGCCTTTGCGCTCCGCAACGAGTTGCCCTGACAGGACCGAGCGGATCTCGATCCGGTACGTCACCGCCCCGCGAACTTCGGCCTGCGACTCTTCAAATACGACCACGACCTGCGTCACCGCGCGACTCGCGACACTCGGATTGAGGATGTACGGCCGCGCCGCGGCATAGGCCGAGAAGCCGAGATGACACTCGTCGGCCGGTTCCGCAGGAACACCCGAGGCCAGGCCGGCGACACTGACGAGAATCGAGAACAGGAAAGGCAAACGAAGGCTCATCCAGGCACTCCTTCCGGCAACAGAGAGGGTCGAGGGTTTCCGTCACGAAACGATCGTGACGCGTTGCAGCTCATTTTCGTTGGGGCGGATTGACGATAACACATGCGCTTTAATGCGAATGTAATTTCCGTTTGATTTCTGTGGCGACAAGTGAACGTATGGATCCGGCCAGCAGGCCGATCAAAGGCCTGCCATGACGAGCGAGGGAACGGCAGAGGACTGCCGTGGCAGTGGTGATGACGCGCGGTCCGCAGCCGGCGCGAGCCTGGTGATGGCACGGGAGCGACCCCTCATCCGCCGGAGCCTGCCCTGAGCGAAGCCGAAGGGGATCGGGATAGGGGGGAGCCTCACGGCCCTCCCCCTCCCACACCACCGTGCATGCGGGTCCGCACACGGCGGTTCAGCGGTGAAG
>JANMSA010000906.1:0-5590 GCA_031388865.1 Acidobacteriota bacterium
CGCTCGGTTCGGTACTGCACCATAGACTTCCACCAGACACCCCCTCGCGGGGCTTCCACTCTTGTCCCCGTCCATGCCCTTGTCTCGTCGGTGGGGGGTTCCCTCCGTCAGGGTCCCCGAAGGACTTGCCTCATTCGAGGCATCACCTCCTTGTTCTGCGCCCATGCCGGGCGCACGTGGTCGCTCGCTTCGCGCGCACCACCGGCTACCGTACGCGCCGCCTCCAGCGGCAAACACAGGATCCTTCGCCGTCCTCCGCCGATGATTGCGCTTGCGGCGACTCAGGATGACGGGCCGGACCCAAGCGCGACGAAGGTCCAGATTCCGCCAAAGCGCGCCAGCGGACGAAAAACCGCAGACAACCAGCAACACAGCAACCAGCAACTGCCGCGAAGACGGCATGGCAACGGCCCTATAATCGACCGCGTGAGTCGATGTCTGACAGTCCTTCTCGTCGCGCTGCTCGCGCTCGCGTGCGACCGTGACGAGAAGCGAGCGGCTCCACCGGCGGCGCCCAAACCGGCTTTCGACGACGGCCAGCCGCAGGATGGCGGAACGCTGGTGCGCCGCCTCGAGTCCGACATCGTCACGCTGAATGCCGTTTCCGCGACCACAATCTTCGACCGTCACATCGACAACCTTCTGTACTCGCCTCTGGTGCATCTCGATCGGGAGCTGCAACCGATTCCAGGCCTGGCGGAATCGTGGGACATCCTGGAGGGCGGGAAGCTCTATCGCTTCAAGCTCAACGCGAAGGCCACGTTCTCGGACGGCTCGCCCGTGCGAGCAGGCGACGTGCTATTCACGCTGCGCAAGATCATCGATCCCACCTCCGAGGCCGTGCAGGTCATCGGCGCCTTCGAGCATCTCGACCTTGCCCGCACGCGCGTCGTCGACGATCACACCATCGAGATTGCCTTCCGGGAGCCACGTGCGTCACAGCTGGTTCGCTTCAACGACCTGCTGGTCATCCCTGAGCATGTCTATTCGAAGGGCAACTTCCGTGCAGACTACAACTCCACGGCGGTCGGCAGCGGACCGTACCGCCTCGCGAAACGCGATCCGGGCAAAGAGCTCATCCTCGAGAGACGGGCCGATTACTGGGGCGTCAAGCCGCCCACCGAGCGAATCATTTTCAAAGTCATCGTCAATCACGGCACCGCCTGGAACGCGCTGAAGCGCGGCGACATCGATGAGAGCCGTATCGCGTCCGATGTCTGGCTCCGTGAGCGACAGAACCCCGAGCTTGCGAAGACGATCGACTTCCGCCGCTTCTACACCCTGAGCTTCAACTTCATCTCCTGGAACACCCGCAATCTCCATTTGCGCGACAAACGCGTCAGGCGTGCCCTGGCGATGTGCATCCCCATCGACGCGGTCATTCGCGACCTTTACCATGGCACTGCCCGCGCGCTGAGCGGGCCGTTCACGCCGGATGCCATCGCGTACAACCCGAACGTGCCACCGGTGCGGTACGACCCGGAGGGCGCGAAGGCTCTTCTGGCGACGGCTGGGTGGACGGACTCCAACGGCGACGGCGCTCTGGACCGGAACGGGCGGCCGTTCAAGATCAAGCTCATGATCATGAGCGGGGCAGCGGCCACGTCGCAGTTCGCGCAGATGGTGCAGGCGGAGATGAAGAAGGTCGGTGTCGATGTCGAACTGACCATGCTCGACCCTGCCGTGGCGCTGCAGCGCATCATCGCAGGAGACTACGAGGCGGCGTACCTTGGCTTCGAGCTGGATGCGGACAACGATCCCCACTCGATCCTGCATTCGTCGCAGTGGCCGCCGCGTGGACAGAACTTCAGCTACTACCGCAATCCGGAAGTCGACCGGTTGATCGACGCAGCGCGGACGGAGCTCGATCGTTCCAAACGCAGGGATCTCTACTGGAAGCTGCACGAGATCGTGGCGGACGACCAGCCGTACACCTTCACGGTGCAGGTTTCCTCGAAGTGGGGGATCAACCGACGGGTGCGGGGCGTGGAGCAGAGTCGCGGCTACGGTCTGTTCCGCTGGTATCCGGGCGAGCAGGCGTGGTGGCTCCCTCGCGCGCTGCGTACGCACGATCGTCCGGCAAACTGATCGTGCGATGAAGACGTACATCGGCCGCCGTCTCGCCTACGCGGTACTGACGTTCTTCGGCATCACGGTCGCCACCTTCGCGCTGATTCATAGCGTCCCTGGCGACCCGATCACGTTCTACATGGGCCGCTCCGCGACGCATTCGATGTCGCCGGAAACCATCGCGGCACTGCGTCGCGAGTTCCATCTGGACAAGCCTCTGCCGGTCCAGTACGTGCACTGGCTCAACGGAGCGATCACCTTCGACTTCGGCAATTCCGTCCTTGACCGACGGCCCGTTCGCGCGGTCATCCTCGAGAAGCTTCCGGCGACGTTTCTGCTGAACTTCATCGCATTCATCCTGGCCGCGACGATCGGGGTGCCGATCGGCCTCTGGAGCGCGTCGCGAGCAGGGCGTCTTGCCGAACGAGCGTCAGCGATCGGCTTCTTCGTCCTTTACTCCCTGCCGAGCTTCTGGGTGGCGCTCATGCTGATTCAGCTCCTGTCGGTTCGTCTGAATCTCCTGCCACTTTTCGGAATGGTCTCTGATCAATACGCGGACCTTCCGCGCGGAGAGCAACTGGCTGACTGGATCCGTCACCTGACGCTGCCGGTGATCACACTCACGTACGGACAGCTGGCGATCTTCGCCCGCCTCTCCAGGTCCGCGGTCACGGACGTCATCCGCCAGGACTTCATCACCGCCGCGCGAGCAAAAGGGGTCGGGAACGCGACCATCCTCTGGCACCACGCATTCCGCAACGCCATGATTCCGATGATCACGGTCCTCGGGCTGACCATTCCCGCGCTGATGTCCGGCAGTGTCATCGTGGAGCAGATCTTCCAGTGGGATGGCGTGGGTCTGCTTTACTACAATGCGATCCTGGCCCGCGACTACCCGGTGATCATGGCCCTGACTGTGGTCACCGCCGTCGTGACGCTCGTGGTGAGCGTGTTGGCGGACATCCTCTACGGCGTCGCCGATCCGCGAGTGAGGGTGGGGCGGCGATGAGGGCGGAGTCGAACTGGGCGCTGACCTGGCAACGGTTCCGACGAAGCAAACTGGCCATGCTGGCACTCTGGTATGTGGGCCTGATTTCCGCCATCGCCTTCCTCGCCCCAGCGATCGCGAACCGCAAACCGATTGCCCAGAAGACCGCCGCCGGCTGGACGTTTCCGGCCATCGCTGATTACTGGGTGCACGATCCCGACATCGACCTGGTGCCTGTGAGCGCGAGCGTCGCTCTCTGGCCGCCGGTTCCCTTCTCGCCGAACTCCGTCGAGCTGGCCGAACGGCTGGCGCCACCAGGCCGAAGCCATCTCCTCGGGACCGACGACCTCGGCCGCGATGTCCTGGCACGCATGATCCACGGCGCTCGCGTCTCACTGATCATCGGCCTCTTCGCGACTGCCATCGCGGTGATCATCGGCTCGACCCTGGGCAGTGTGGCCGGCTACTACGGCGGCGCCGCGGACTGGCTGATCTCGCGTCTCATCGAGACGGTGCTCTGCTTTCCCTTCCTGTTCCTGGTGCTGGGCATCGTCGCGCTGTTCAAGCCTTCCATGGTCACGCTCATGGCCGCACTGGCGCTGACGACGTGGACCAGCGAGGCGCGCTTCGTCCGCGGCGAGGTCCTGCGCATCCGGGATATGGAGTTCGCACAGGCAGCCCGAGCCAGCGGTGCGCGCGATGTGCGAATCATCTTCAGGCATCTCCTGCCCAACGCGCTGGCTCCCGTGATCGTCTTTGCAAGCTTTGGCGTCGCCGCGGCCATCCTCACCGAGTCCGCGCTCTCCTTCCTCGGCCTTGGCGTCCCGCTCCCGACCGCATCGTGGGGGAGCATGCTCTCCAAGGCGCACGAACACATCGAGTACGCCTGGTGGCTGATCGCCTTTCCGGGACTGGCCATCTTCGCCACCGTGGCCGCGTTCAACATCATCGGCGAGCGGCTGGGCGAGGCGCTCGATCCGCGGTCGTGATGGAAGTGCGGTTCGTGTTGTCGGTTGTCCGGGAGTTCCCGGGGGCCCGGTAGCTGACTCGTTGAGCGGCTGAGCAAGAACCCACCGGGTCTCACAGATAACAGACAACTGACAACTGACAACGCCGTCAACTGGCCGCAGATCACGCGCGCGACAGACTGCTGGCCCGCAAGGCATCGAGCACGGGAGTGGGAACCAGCGAGGCGATGTCTCCGCCGAGACGGAAGACTTCCTTCACCAGCCGGGAGGAGACGTACGTGTACTCGACGGCGGGCAGCATGAAGATCGTTTCGGCGCCGTCGTAGAGCTCACGATTCATGAGCGCCATCTGCAGTTCGTACTCGTAGTCGGAGACGGCGCGAATGCCCCGCACGATGACCGAGGCGTCGACGCGGCGCATGAAATCCACGAGCAGGCCTGAGAAGGAGCGCACTTCCACGCCTTCGATGCCCTGCGTGCAGCGTGCGATGAGCTCCATCCGTTCCGGCACCGAGAAGACGGGAGACTTTCCTTCATTCTCGAGCACCGCCACGAGCAGACGATCGAACATCCGCGCGCCGCGGCGGATGATGTCCAGGTGCCCGTTGGTCAGCGGGTCGAAGGATCCGGGATAGACCGCGATGCGCATGGGGCGGGATGGTAGCAGAAAGATCGATGGTCAACGTCTTGACGATTGGGGCGGATGACCTTAAGATGGTTGCATTCCAGTGGAGCTGTAACGGGAGGGTGTGAATGCGGCAAGAACGGATCAGGGTGAGGCGCTCGATCCCGGCTCCTCAGCCAGGCATGAAGGGGCGGCTCCTCTCCACGCTCATGACGTATCTCCCCGGGGCGTGGATCGATCCCCAGAACAACGAGCTGATCACGCTCTACCGCCTGCGCTACCGCATGGCCATGGAGGAGCAGAAGTACGACTCGGCGATGATCTTCCTCAACAAGATCCTCGAGCTCGACCCGATGAACCTCGAAGCCAAGCTCTGCAAAGGCGACATCTACCACCGTTGCCTTGGCGACTACCCGAGCGCGATCGAGCAGTACAACAAAGTGATCCGCCTCTCGGCCCCCGGCCAAGACGACACTGTGCGCACCCGCGCGCGCGCCGCCATGAGCGAGATCATGGAAATGCTCTCGTAGCCGTCTTCGCGGCAGTTGCTGGTTGTCGGTGTTTGATTCCGGGTCGCGCTCGTTGGGGGCAAAGTTGGCGCTCAGGGCGCATTCATCGGTACGCGGTTGTCAGTTGTCTGCGGGTCCTTGGCCTGGACGGCGATCGCGAAGACCACAGGCGTGATTCGTTGCTGACGCCATCGCAACTCATCCCGGCCTGGCGTCCAGGCGACGAACCGCCAAGCAACCAGCAACCAGCAACTCACCACGGACGGCAAACGGCGACCAGGCCACGAACCGGCAGACAACCGACAACCGAGAACCGACAACTGCCGCGTGTGACGGCTACCGTTGGCTATCTTGAACGATGTCCAGCGCCTGTTCCAGCGCTTCCCGTGGGGGGGAGGGGGTGAACGACTCCAGGGCCGTGCGCGCCCGG
>JANMSA010000912.1:0-1683 GCA_031388865.1 Acidobacteriota bacterium
GATGAAGAACGTCGTGGGCCGCTACATCAGCGAACTGCTGGACATGTTCGACATCTTCGAGGTGGTGAACGGGGCCATGGCGTCCGTTCACAACAAGATGGTGCAGCAACTCCTGGAGCACGTCCGGGAGCACCACGGCAAGCGCGTTTCGATGGTCGGCGGCTCGGACGCCCACACGCTGAAGCATGTGGCCAAAGTGCACACGGTGTCGCGCGGCGAAACGGTCGAAGAGTTTCTGGAGAACGTGCGTGTCGGCGATTGTTTCGCCTGGGGCAGCGAGATGCGCTTCCGCGAGCTCGTCGCCGACATTTACCTCCTGGCCATCGCCTACAACAGCGAGATGGGGTCGGACCTCCGCTCCGCGGACTACACCGTCTTCGACAAGACCATCCAGCTTGCTGGACGCCTCGCGTCCATCCCCACGGCAATCTCCGGTTTGCCGGCCGCGATCACCTCGCTCAACTATCTCAAGCAGATCGTGGTGACCAGAGGCCTCGCCTACCGGTTCGCAAAGCTGATCGAGGAGATCCGCCCCCCTGTGATTTGACTGTCCACGACTGCCACCGGCAATGCTCGCTGCTGGATACCTGGGGGCCGCTGGAGGCGGCGCGTACGGTAGCCGGTGGTGCGAGCAAAGCGAGCGACCACCGGGTAGCAAGCCTGAAAGAGAACCGACCCCGGCAGGGGTCGCGGACCGTCCCGTACGCGTCGCGCCGCGTTCCTCCGCGACCCCTGCCGGGGTCGGAGTTCCTATCATGTGGCGATCCGGCGGTCGCTTGCTTCGCGCGCACCACCGGCTACCCTACGCGCCGCCTCCAGCGGGTACTGTTGTCGGTCGTGCCGTACCGCCAGCAACCGCATTGCGCTAGAAATTCAACGCCAGCCCGCCGATGAACTTCCGCGACCGCCCTTCCGCGGTCAGCGTGTCGACGAGGTAAGGCGAGTTTGCGGCGCGCGCCAGTTCCAGGCCGAGCAGCAGCTTGATATCGACCGGCAGGTAGAGCGACTGGGCCATCTGCACATGCAGCCTCTCCAGCCGGTAGTCCGCCTCGCCGTTCTCGCGCGGCTGCTGCACATCGCGATACGACACGGCCAGAGACGTGCGCGTCGGCGCAAACGTCGACTGCAGATCGCCGGTCAGGTAAACCTTCTCCCGCCGCGCCAGTGCATCGCGTTGCGAAGCGGTTCCGACTGTGGTGGCCACATCGACGGCCAGGCTGTTGCCGAACTGCCTGCGGTACGCGAGCCGGACGTCGCGGCGGATGTCACCCGCTTCAACATCAAGTCCGTCCCAGAACTGATTCTGCGCATCTGCAAAGATCAGCCGGAGAGCTTCGTCCACCTCGGTGACTGTGGCCATCGCGGTGAAGCGGTTTTCCTCGTCCGCGCCGGTGACAAACCCGAAGGTGTAGGTGTAACGCGGCAGCGCCCGCCCGTCCTCCGACCAGAACACGATGCTGGGAAGCGTCGCCAGTGCGGTCTGGGTCTCCCGGTCGTACAGCTTCACGAGCGCGGTCCCGATCACCGAAGTGTTTTCCGTCAGCTTCCACTGCGCGCCGGTGCGAGAGGCCCACTCCTGACCGACCAGCCCGATGCGGCTGTCGACGCCGTAGTGCACGATCAGCGACGGCACCAGAGTGACGGATCCGTTGGCCGACAGATCTGCGGTACGGAAGATGTCCG
>JANMSA010000928.1:0-1755 GCA_031388865.1 Acidobacteriota bacterium
CCGGCCGGCCCTAACGAGCGCCAGCTGGCATCCGCCAGCGCGCCGGCCGTGGCGTTAGGCATCGCCGTCACCTGCTGCCAGGCCCGGTAGAGTGCACCAGCGGGAATCTCGCCGGAGGCGTCGGCTCGTTGGGCCACATAGGCGCGCTGCATCGCCGCACGCTCCTTGCCATCCTCCCGGTTTTGGGCGCGAGCGGGCGACGACAGGAGCAGAAAGAGGACGAGAGTGCGGACGCTCGCCGGTCCGCCAGAGATCGCGCGCTTCATGGAATCACCTTCAGCATGACGGAGTTACTCGTGTGGCCGCCGGTTTCGACCGTAACGGCATAGCTCGCGGGAAAGAGCGGACGCGGCGGTGCTTCGGCATTCGTTGTGTAGCGCGTCGGCACGACCACGCGAATTTCCGTGCCCTCGGCGTTGCCCGGAACGCTGCGGAGCACGATGGGACCGATGTGCACCGTGTTGGTGCCGGTAGAGGCGAAACCTGTGCCGCGCAAAACAATCTCGCTGATCGTGTTCGGCGAGAGCCGTACCGAATCGGGAACGAGCGCGGCGACGACCGGTGCGCCAGTGACGGCGCCGCCTCGGGTCGTCGGCGCTGGGGTCGCGGCCGCTGGCGCTGGGGTCGTGGCCGCTGGCGGCACAACCTGGGTTTCATCCGGTTCTTCCCGGGGCGCGGAGCGACAGGCCCCCTGCACGAGCAACGACGTGACAACCAGCGCGCTAAGCCAGCGACTCATCGGGCCACTCCGGCATCGATGGTCGGAGAACGAACGACCACGCGGGCGAGGTCCTCGCCATCGGTAGCGTGAAGCTGGTCGAGCGCCAAACGAAGGACTCCCACCGACCCCGCCGCTTTCACGAGGAATCGCAGGGCCACGAGTTCGCCGTTTCGGAAGCCGTCGCTCGCAATCCCAGCGACGCGTACCTCGCCCACGATCTCACCATTGATGACACGCATGCCGACGTCGGCGCGCGCCACTTCGCCATCGTAGGTGAGCCGTGCCGCGTCGTACGACAGGCGCGCGGAGAAACTCGCGGCGGGTCGCACCTCGATTCCACTGGTTAGGCGAGCCAGCATGACGACAGTGTCACCCATGCTGGGGGTAAGGGTCGACACCACCAAGCCCACCTCGACATCGCGTGCGGCGGAGAGCGTCGCACGTGGGGGCTGTGGCAGAGGCTCACGGCACGACGCCGTGAAGAGGATCAACAGAGCGGTGACCGGGGCCACGAGACACCGGTGCGAGGGTACGCATCTCATCGGAACACCAGCGGGTATATCGTGGAGGTGACGCGCGAAAAAAGATCTTGTCCGTCGGCCGTGGCCGCTTCGATGGCTTCGACCGATAACGTGAGTCGTGCATTGACCGGACCGCTAATCAGCAAGATGCGACCGAATGCGACGGGCGCGGTGATCGGCGTGGTGGTCACCAGGCTGAATCGGAACACCCCGGGGTTGGTCTGGTTGGCCGTAACCTGCGCGCCAGCGACGGTAAGCGTCCCAATCGAGTAGTTCGGAGCGAAGTCCTGCGTGTTGAAGGTGACGATTGCGGTAAGAACGCCGACCGGCGCGGTGCGGGGGTCGAGGACCAGGTCGATGACGGTGGTGTCGCCTACCGGCAGCACGTACGTCGACAAACTCGTGCGTGCTACCGGTCCACCCGCCGAGCGTGTCACGACGGTGAGGACGGAGTCGGCGCCGAGTGAGTTGGATGCCAACAGCCAGGCCTGTCCCTCGCGCTGCGCGGTGAAG
>JANMSA010000951.1:0-1844 GCA_031388865.1 Acidobacteriota bacterium
GTACTGGATCGACTTCGGCGCGCGGAAGACCGCTGGTGCGGCCGCGGTTCTGCATCCGCTTCTGCACAGCAACACCTCCGATCTGACAGGGCAGCGCTATCGCTCCACCTTCACCGGCCATGAGTTCTTTCTCGCCGATCATCAGGTCGGGCCGGCCGGACAGGCCGCGCAGAAAGTGCTGCCGGGCGTCGCGTATCTCGAAATGGCGCGCGCCGCCATCGAACAGGCCGCACCCGCGCGGGGGGAAGCGACGGTGCTGGAGCTGCACGACACGGTCTGGACGCGGCCGATCGTCGTCACCGGGCCGACCGAGATCAGCGTCGCGCTCGGCGCTGATGACCACGGACGCATCGCATTTGAGATCTACAGTGAGGATGCCGAAGAGGAGGTCGTCCACTGCCAGGGGAGCGCCGTTTTCAGCCATCCCGCGGCGCCCGCGGTCATCGATCTGGCGCGCCTTCAATCCGAGCTGGTGCAGGGCGCCATCCCGCCGGACATCCTGTACGCGACGTGCGCGCGGATGGGCCTCCTCTATGGACCGTCCTTTCGCGGGATCGAGTCCATCCAGAAGGGCCACGACCAGGTTCTGGCGCGCCTGCGACTTCCGAACGCCGTGACCGGCGCCCGCGATTACCTCCTGCATCCCACTCTGATGGACGGTGCGCTGCAGGCGGCGGTCGGTCTGCTGGAGGACGGATCGGCATCGAGTCAGCCACGCTTGCCGTTCGCACTCGACACGCTGCTCGTCATTGCCCCTTGTCCCGCGGAGATGTTCGCCTGGGTAAGGTACTCGGGCTCCAGTCGAGCCACGGATGCCGTCGTACGACTGGATATCGATCTATGCGATCCGACGGGAAGTGTCTGCGTGCAGATGCGCGGATTGTCCTCGCGCATGCTGAACCACGCACTGGGCGTCGCCGCGACACCGCGCGCAGAATTGCCTGCGGAACCGCAGCAGCCACCCGCTCCGGCGTTGGGGCCTGGGAGCCTTGCCGAGGACACGCAGGAGTATCTGCGCCGGCAACTCGCCGGAGTATTGAAGCTGCCGGCGCACAACATCGACCCGCACGCCGCGCTGGAGGAGTACGGGATCGACTCCGTGCTGGCGATGAAGCTGACCAGCCAGCTGGAGAAGACGTTCGGCGCGCTCCCGAAAACGTTGTTTTTCGAGTACCAGACCATTCAAGCTTTGGCGGAGCATTTTGCCGTGCAGTACGAGGCGCAGGTGACGGAGCTGCTGCGTCCAGCAAACCATTCGGCGCCGCTCGTTGCGCCGCCTGTCGTGTCCCCGGCAGGGCAGCGGCTGCCGGGCCGGCGTCTGCGCCGTCCGCCCAGTTCCGCGGGCGGAGCGACCGCCGACGCCTCTCCGATCGCCATCATTGGATTGGCAGGGCGATACCCGGAGGCCGTGGATGTGGAGGCGTACTGGCGCAATCTGCGCGACGGAAAAGACTGCATTACCGAAGTCCCCCGCAGCCGCTGGGAGTGGCGGGAGTACTTCAGCGACGACCGGACGCAAACGGGCCGGCACTACAGCAAGTGGGGCGGCTTCATCTCCGGCATCGACGAATTCGACCCGCTATTCTTCAACATTTCTCCCGTCGATGCGGAGCGGATCGATCCGCAGGAGCGCCTTTTTCTGCAGCATGCCTGGATGGCGGTCGAGGACGCCGGATACACGCGGGCCAGTCTGCAGGTGCCGCAGGCGGGCGATCTGCACGGTCAGGTCGGCGTCTATGTCGGGGTGATGTACAACGAGTACCAGCTGTTCGCGGCCGAGGCCAATGCGCGCGGGAAACGGCTACCCATTCCGGGCAGCACGGCCAGCATCGCCAATCGCGTCT
>JANMSA010000961.1:0-20658 GCA_031388865.1 Acidobacteriota bacterium
CCGCGCCGGCCCGCCGGAGGCCCCCTCGGCTGTTGACTCACCGCGCCACACGACCGCCGCGAGCTACTGGCGCCGGTCGAATGCTTTCAATTCGCTCGCGTAGCGTTCTTCCTTGGGCGCCAGTTCGGCGGCGGTCAGGTAGTTGCGTCGTGCGGCGGTGCGATCGCCGAGTGCTTCGCAGACCGCAGCCAGGTTGAAGCGCAGGCCTGCCGAGCGAACGTGTTGCGGCACTGCCGACTCCCATCGCGCTCGCGCCTCGGCCAGGCGCCCCGATTCGATGAGCGACATCCCTTCGTCGAAGGCGGGTGCGGCACCGTCGAGCGGAATGATCTCGCGAACGCGACGAGGGGTGATGCGCTCTGCGGCGTCAACGGCTGCGTAGCGGGCAGCTTGCTGCAGCGCGACTTCGCGCTCATCGTCGGTGAGCCGTTCCACGAGCTTGGACGCTCCCTCACCCTTGCCATAGAACGTGGAGAGCCGTTTCCGGTTCCCGTCCAGCACGTCAATGCGGACCATGCACACCGACTCCGCCCAGGTCTGCGTGCGCTTCACGCGATTCCCCTCGAAGTCGCGCGTCGATCCTTCCGCTTCCCGGACGAAGGTCTCGCAGTTGAATCGTTTCACGGAGAGATAGCGATCGGCTGGGCCCGTGCGACCGCGGGCGTCGCGCAGGCGCAGAAAGCCTGCGTCGTTGGTCTGGCCTACGAAGTGCTCGACGAACGTATCCACCGCGGTTGTGTCGGTGAGCGTGAGAATGAGCGCTACGTCGGCGGCGGAACCCAGGTCGTACTGCGCCGCAACGACCCTCTCGAACGTGATGCGCGGCGACACGCCCAGGGCCAGCGGCGCAATCGCAAGAGACAAAAGGACAACAGGAATGCGCATCGGGGTGCGCGGATTTTACGCCGGATCGTCCCTGCCGCGTGGCGGGCTTCTTCGGCACCCGCTGCTAGGGCCGGTCATTGTGCCGGCGGGCTAGAAAGACATGCTGTCAGCGCCTGGGTCTGCGTCCACCCGCATTCGCCGCTCGGCTGAAGCTTGCACTCGGCGCTCTCATAGCACTGATACTCGGGCCGATATTCGCACGTGGTAATCACGCCTTCTCTGTCCGAGCAGACCTGGCTAGCGCAGCCACCGACATAGCACGGCTTGGGGGGGGGGCGGGATTTGGCGGGGGGGGACGTTTCTGCGGCCGCGGCTCGCGCTCGCACTGAGTTGCTGTGAGTCCGACGACGGAACCGCGTCCAGTTTCTTCTCGGAAGGATCACTCTCCCGCGGTTCTTTGCTCTTCTGCGCTCGCCGACCGGAAGCGCTGCGAATCCTCTTGCCACCCTCGGACGCGGCGGCGTCCAACTTCTCGGACTCTTCTGAGGGCTGCTCTTCGACGCCGGAATGCTCCGCGTCCGGCAGATCATTCTCTATCGTGGACGGCTGGTCTTCCTCTTCTTCCCTGCGCGTCTCACGCACCTTGTCGCGCGCCGGACGGGTTGGTTCGTCACCATCTCGAGGCTCTCCCTCCATCTCAGAGTCAAGAGTCGTGTCAACGGCCGAGTCTTCGACTTCAGCCTCAGGGTCGTCCTTCGGGCGCCGGGCGCGCGTCAGCTTCCGCATCGAAACGCTGCGATCCCTGAAGATCACCACTCTCGCGTCGAGATCAGCGTCCAGCAGGGAGCCGACCTGAAGGGTTCCGAGCTGACGCTTCAGGACTTTGAACTCGAAGCTCGTGCCGGTCGAAGTTTCCTCAGCGGTCACCCTCCCCGTCGCAGCGTCGATTGCCGTCACGACGCAACAGGGTGCAGCGGACGCCTCACCGGCGAAGAGGACGAGTAGGAGCATGACGACGACGCCGGCGCCGCAACGAATCCGTGACGAGAGCATGCATCTCCTTTCAGGTCTGAGAGAGAACATCATACGCTCGGTCAGGGGTGTGGTTAGCGGGCGCGACGGCAGATCACGCAATCCGGCGGTCCGTCAGGAGCACCGAGTGTCTGGGATCGGACACCTTCGCTGCCCGTATAGAATCCGGGCTGCATGAAACTGAACGTCACCAGTGAAATCGGCAGGCTGAAAAGTGTGCTGGTCCACCTGCCGGGCCGCGAGATCGACCTGATGATCCCGTCCATGATGAGCCAACTGCTCTTCGACGACATCCTTTACGGGCAGGTCGCGCGCGAAGAGCATCGACGCTTTCAGCAACTGATCCGCTTCGTGGCGGACGAAGTTCTCGACCTGCAGGACCTGCTCGAAGAAGTGCTCGAAAACGACGAAGCGAAGAACCGCATCGTCCGCGATCTCGCGAAGCGGAACGGGTTGCGCCCGCGCCTTCTTGCTGAATTGCTCGCGCAACCGGCGGGCCCACTGGCGGAGGTTCTCATCGCGGGGATCGCGCGAGAGTCGAAGTCGGGAGAGCTGCCGCAGTTCGACCTGTTCCCGATCCCCAACCTCTTCTTCATGCGAGACCCGCAGGTGGTCCTCGGCGACCGCGTCGTCATCTCGTCGATGGCGACGGAGGCGCGCCGCCGGGAGTCGTTGCTGTCGAAGTACGTCTTCGAGAATCACCCGCACTTTCGCGACACGCCCGTGTGGGTCGACTTCATGGCCTCCCAGCTGGAGCGGCCGATGTCGAAGAAGCTGCCCACCATCGAGGGCGGCGATGTGCTGGTCGCGCGCCGCGACCTGCTGCTGATCGGGATCACGGAGCGGACGAACAGGTCCGGCGTGGAGTCGCTCATCCGCTCGCTCAAGGCGGCGGACGCCGGGGTCAAGACAGTGATCATCGTCGACATCCCGCGGCAGCGGTCCTTCATGCATCTCGACACGATCTTCACGATCATCAATCGCAACGAATGCCTGATCTATCCCCCGGTGATCCTCCCCAAAGGCGGGCAGGCGGCGACTGTGACGATGGTGGACCTCACCAAGAAGCGCTCGCTCGCTTACTCCCCGCAGAAGTCGCTGCTGGGCGCGCTGAAGAAGCGACGGCTCGACTTCGAGCCGATCTTCTGCGGAGGTGCGACCGCCGTCGATCAACAGCGCGAGCAGTGGACTGACGGCGCGAATGCGTTCGCGCTGGCGCCGGGCATCATCCTCCTGTACGAGAGGAACGTGCGCACGGCAGAGGAGCTGGCGCGCCACGGCTACACCATCGCTTACGAGGACGACGTGCTTTTGGGCCGCACCGAGATCGAGACCTGGACCGACAAAAAGTATGCGCTGCAGATCGCGGGAAACGAGCTGTCGCGTGCCCGCGGCGGCCCGCGCTGCATGACCATGCCGCTGGTGCGCGATGAAGTGTGATTTGTGTTGTCGGTGGTCGGTTGTGTGCGGGTTCGCGTGGCAGCTTCGTTGTCAGTTGTCAGTTGTCAGTTGTCTGCGGGTTCGCGCCCTGGGTCTCAGGCCTTCGCGAGTGCGGTCCAGGCAAAAACGCACAGACGCGACGGACCCCTGATCACAACAGCGTCTTTCGGTGCAGCACTTGCGAAGCCTGGGGCACAGGCGCGAACGTACAGACAGCTGACAACTGACAACCGACAACTGACAACTTCCATGGAACCAACGAACCAACGCAAACTGGCGGTCGTGGCTTTCGGCGGTAACGCGCTCCTTCGTCCGGAGGATCGCGGTACGCAGGAGGAGCAGATTGCGCGGGCCAGGCAGGCCGCGCGGTGGCTCGCGGAGATCGTCCGTCACGACTACCGGCTGATCGTGGTGCACGGCAATGGCCCGCAGGTCGGAAACATCCTGGTGCAGGCGGAAGAGGCTTCGACGAAGATTCCACCGCAATCGCTCGACGTCTGCGTGGCGCAGACCGAAGGGTCGATCGGGTTCATGCTGCAGCAGGCCATCCGCAACCGCCTGGAGTCGATCGGACTGGGGGGAGAAGTCGCTACAGTGCTGACGGAAGTCGAGGTCGATGTGGCCGATCCCGCTTTCAAGCGGCCCACGAAGCCGATCGGTCCGTTCTTCACGCGTTATCGGGCCGAGGCGCTGGAGCGCGATCTCGGCTGGACGATGCGCGAGGACGCGGGGCGCGGGTGGCGTCATGTCGTGTCGTCGCCGCGGCCGTTGCGGATTCTCAACCTCAACACCATCGCGCGCATGCTCGACTCCGCGTCCGTGGTGATTGCGGCGGGTGGTGGCGGCATCCCCGTCGTACGCGGACGTGACGGACAGTGGCGCGGCATTGAAGCCGTCATCGACAAGGACTACGCATCGGCGCTCCTCGCCGCGCAGTTGAAGGCGGACATGTTCATCATCCTGACGGGCGTCCCGAAAGTCGCTCTCGACTTCAACAAGCCCACACAGCGTTTCGTCGACCGGATGACACTCGCCGAGGCGGAGAGCTACATGGCCGAGGGGCAGTTTCCGGCCGGATCGATGGGTCCGAAGATCGACTCAGCGATGCAGTTCGTCCGCTCTTCCGGTCAACAGGTGTTGATCACCGACGTGGAAGTGCTGCGCGAGGCGCTCGAAGGCAAGGATGGGACGCTGATCGTTCCCTAAATGCGACGGCCCTCACGGCGTGAGCGACGGTCGAGAGCCCTTGGAGACGGCAGTTCGTAGAAGTGTCATCCCTCGACTCACGCTGCTCAATCCCACGACTGTCGTTCGCACGAGGGCACCCCCTCATCCGCCTTCGGCACCTTCACCCCCCTGCGCGGGGGAGAAGGGTCTCGAGGGGGGGCGCTGCGCGAAGAACAAACGTCGAAGAACAGACATCGAGACCCTTCTCCTCTCCGCAGAGGGGAGAAGGTGCCGAAGGCGGATGAGGGGTTGCTCCCGTGCCATTCAACAGGCCCGTGCCGGCTTGGGAAGGCGCGTCATCGCCCTCGAGCGCTCCATTACGGTTGAGGACTCTGGTCAAACGCGCGCAGCCGCTCGAACGTCCAGATCCCGTAGGTGTGACCATCGGCCCAGTTGGGCTGCAGGGCGTAGTTGCCGATCGGTTCCACCGACTGGAGCATGAAGGATGCGAGGACGTAGCGCTGAGGCTGGCCGCCGGCCATGCGCCCGAAGAGGTCGGGCTCGCCCGAGCAGACCGCGCACGGGCAGGCCCGGCGCAGCGCTTCGAGTGGGTAGTATGATTCGTGCCTGTCGTCCCAGACGACGACGAACAGGTCGCCGATGACTTGATAGGAAGCTGGGCGCATGCCTCAACGATGCCGACTTACAAACTGACGCTCGAGTACGAAGGCACTCGCTACTCCGGTTGGCAGGAGCAGGGTAACACGCAGAAGACCATCCAGGGCCACCTGCTCCGTGTCGCGCGCGAGGTGTTCGGAGAGGTGGACATCGGCGGTGCGGGTCGCACGGATGCGGGGGTTCATGCGTCGGGACAGGTGGCACATCTACGCATGCGCAAGGCGGTCGATCCGCTGCAGCTCACGCGCAAGCTGAACGACCTGCTGCCGCATGACATCAGCGTCCTCGACGCAGCCCGCGCCCGCGACGACTTTCACGCGCGCCATGATGCGGAATCGCGCGTCTACCTCTATCAGATCGCCACGCGCCGCACCGCCTTCGCGAAGCCGTTCGTCTGGTGGATCAAGGACCGTCTCGATCTCGAGAAGATGCAGCTGGCCGCGAGCGCAGTGACGGGTCGTCACGACTTCTCCGCGTTCAGCGACAAGCGCCTGAAGGAGGAGGATTCGCGCATCGTGGTCGTCGAGCGCTGCGAGCTCGTGCGCGCGGACGAGTTGATCCTCGTGCGCATCGCCGCATCGCATTTCCTCTGGAAGATGGTGCGCAAGCTGATGTCTTATTTTGTCGAAGTGGGACGCGGCAATGTCGCGCCGGCCGACATCGTCCCGCGCCTGCAGGCGAAAGGCGAAGTGTGGCAGCCGACTGCTCCGCCATCCGGACTCTTTCTGGAGGGGGTGGTCTACGAGCGTGCGCGATTCGAACGGCCACTGATCCCGATCGTTCCGGTGGAGAGCCGAAGGTGAATGAATCGCAGCTCGTGCGTCGCGTGCGCGAGCTCTTCTCACCCCGCATCGGCGACGATGCGGCAGTCGTCCCCGTCCAGGACGGGATCGAGGTGTACACGACTGACATGCTCGTGGAGGACGTTGATTTCACGCGCGCGACCCCGCTCCGTTTCATCGCGCGCAAGAGTCTGGCGGTCAACCTCTCGGACCTCGCCGCGATGGGCGCCGTGCCGGCGTATGCCCTGCTCGCGCTCGCGCTGCCGCCCTGGGCTCTGGCCGGTGCAGACGAACTGCTCGCTGCCTATGCGGAAGCGTCCCGGCAGTACGGCATCGAGATCATCGGGGGAGATTTTTCCCGCGCGGAGAAGCTGACCATCTGCATCACCGCAATCGGGCGGATCGTGACCCGGCCGCTCCTGCGCAGCGGAGCAAGAGTGGGCGATCGCATCTATCTCTCCCGGCCCATCGGCGGCAGCGGTGCCGGCTTTGCCCTGCTCGGAAAGGACGTCGCGGCCTACGAGCATCGGGAGTTCGTCGAATCCGCGATCCGCCGTCACCTCGATCCGGAGCCGGAGCTTGCTCTTGGTCTCGCGCTCGCGGCGATCGCGGAGGTCACGTCCTGCATCGATCTTTCTGACGGGCTCTCGACCGACATGGGTCACCTCTGTGAGGCGTCCGGCTGCGGAGCGGAGATCGAGAAGGAACGCATCCCCGTGTTCGCGGAGCTTCCAGCTTACGCCCGGGCGCTGCACATCGACGTGCGCGAGGTCGTGCTCCACGGCGGCGAGGAGTATGCCTTGCTCTTTACGTCATCGCTGCGCGAATCGGACCTCTGCCAGCGCCTGGGACGTCCCGTTTACGCCATCGGCCGGATGACGCGCGAGCTTGGCGTGCTCCTGAAGGAGGACGGCCTGGCGCGGCCGCTTCCCGCTCGTGGCTTCGATCACTTTGCCTGACGGCTGGCAATGTTGGAAGCGGCGACGGCGCAGACGAAAGCACCGATGCCGAGCGTCGTACGCACCGCGTGCGCGCGGCTCCAGTTCTTCACGAGCGACTGCGATCGATCGCTTGGATAGTCGGTCGCCGGCGTCGCACCCAGCTCCTTGTTGATCGGAACTGTGACCATGACGGTGGCCGCGAGCACACCAGCGAGACCGACTGCGGAGGCGGAATCCAGAATGCGTCGCGCCGGGCCTGCGCCACGAGACGCGGCGATGGCGAGCGTGACTGCTGTTCCGAGGGCCACAGGGCCGATGGCGTTGAAGTAGCTTGCCGTCTTTACGGGATCGAGCGGGAGCGCGTCCTGCAGCGGCAACTCGTCCTTCCAGCCAGGCACCAGCGCAGCGTTGCCGAAGCCGAGCGAGCCGGCCAGCAGGCCGGCGGTGGTGAGGTTGACGAAGCGAAGAGCCGATTCAATCGTGCGGTTCACGCAGATGAGTGTAGCGAGTTGCGGACCATCCGCAACCCGCTACCCGCAAAACATGGGTTATTTCTGCAGTTTCTTCTCGAGATCCTTCAGGCGGGACTCGAGATCCTTGATGCGGCTCTGGAGGTCGCCGCAGTCGCCGCCGAGGCGCTCGATGCGGGCCCGGAACTCAGGGCCTCCCATGAGGCCGGGCAGCTCGTCGAGCTGCAGCAGGCGGCGATTCTCGCGCTCTTTCACCGAGGCAACGAGCGTCTGGCGTGCGCGGCCGCGCAGGACTTCGATGCGAACGGAGTCGCCGTCCTTCTTCTCCTGCAGTGCCGTGCGCAGGTCGCCAGCAGACTTGACGCCGCCGCCGTCGATGGCCAGAACGATGTCGCCCACGCGCACGCCCGCTTTGTCGGCCGGGCTGTCCTTCTGCACGCTCTCCACCAGTACGCCGGCGTCTTTCGACGCGCCGAAGTGCTCGCGAAGTTCGGGAGAGAGGTTGGTCAGGCTGACGCCCAGATAGGCGCGGGGACCGCGCAGGAGCATTTCAACGGGCCCCTTGGTGTCGTCGGTGATGACCTTTCCGTCGCGCACGATGACGGTCCGCCGGATCGGTTCCTCGGCCAGCGCGGCGGTGGTGAGGAGAATGAGGGTGAATCCGGTGAGGAGCATCTTTTTCATGAGGGATTGTCCTTTAGTCGTAATGGCTGAGGGTTGAGGGTTGAATGGCGGAGTCGACGTCCACGATCAGGCGAGTGCCGTGGTCGTTCTCGAGCACGACCACGGGTTCGGCGTCCCGGGCGATCTCCTTGACCACCTGCAGATCCGCTTCGAGCTGCTGCTGTTCCGCCTTCAGCGCGAGGGTGCGCGCCTGCTGGCGCTGCTGCATGACGGCGAGCTGTGCGAACGCGATGAGGCATGCGGCCATGGCGAAGGCGGCGGCCATCCGCCAGACGAACGGCCCCTGCGTGTGGCTCTCGCTCCGGTGCAGCTTGCGCATCACCTCACGGGTGAATGCCGGCGACGCGGTCGCTCGCCGCAGGTTGCGCATCGAGTCGCCGATTCGTGTGTCTTTCATAGTTTCCTCCGGACGTGCTCTGATCGTCCGTGTTCGCCTTCCACCACGGCGCGAGGTGGCGTCGCATGAGCTCTCTCGCGCGCGAGATGCGCGACTTCACCGTGCCGCAGCGGATGTCCAGTGCTCTGGCAATCTCGTCGTACGACCACTCTTCGATCTCGAACAGGACGAGCGGTGCGCGGTAGTTGACCGGCAACCGTGCGAGAGCTGCGGTGACCTGCTGCTGGACCTCCGAAGCCATCAGATCGGTGTCGGGAGCGGACACGCTCTGGCGAGTGCTCGCATGCAGCCGCGGCAACAGAAGACTCCACCGCTTCTCCCGCCGTGCCTCAGTCACGACCACGTTGGTGGCAATGCGGAAGAGATAGGGCCCCAGGTGTTCCTGTTGCTGCACCCTGGATGCGTTGCGATACAGCCGGACAAACGCGTCCTGCGCGATCTCCTCGGCACGATCCCGCGACCGCACCAGGTGCGTCAGGTAATTGACCAGAGCGTCCTTGTAGCGGTCGACAATGCCGCCAAACGCGTCCTCGTCTCCTGAGGCGACCCGCTGCATCAACACGTCATCGGATTCGCGCTGCATTCATGTGATGAACGCGCGAAGGGGGAAAAGGTTCCCTGGCGCTTCGCTCGCCTTCGGCTCGCTGGCTCGTTGCTTGTTGCTGGTTGTCCGCGGGCTCGCGCCTGATCCAAATGCCACGCGAGTGCCGTCCAGGCCAGAACCCGCAGACAACCAGGAACCAGCAACCGACTTGCAGAGCGCTTACCGCCGCGAGTCTTCCAGCGCCTTGATCCGCGACACGGTGTCACGGTAGTTGGAGTTCATCCCGTACACCTCCATGAACGCTTTCTGAGCGGCCTCGACGTCGCCGACTTCCTGATACGCGGAGCCGAGGTCGTAGAGGAGGCCCACATGCTCATCTTCGCTGATCTCGGGCATTTCCATCCCTTTGCGGTACCACTTGATGGCCAGCTGCGGCATCCCCTTCTCGAGGAAACAGAGACCCAGCATGGATGCGCACTCGACCGCGCGCTTGGGATCCTTCGATGCGAGCTGGAACTCGCCGATGGCCTCGTCGATGAGTCCCATCTCCTTGTAGGCGATCCCGAGGTTGTAGTGCGTGTCGTAGTCTTCCGAATCGAGCTGCTGCTCGACTCCTTTCTTGAACTCCTTGAAGATCTCCTCGAGTGACTGCTCCTCTTCCGAGAGCGAGATCGGCTCCTCGTCGTCGGCAAGCTCCGACTCCAGCTCCGCCGCGAGGTCGAAGAAGCTGTCTTCATCGGCAAAGAGGTTCTCCTCCTGCATCATCGTTGCGGAGAAGGTGGGATCCGGCGCAACAGCCGGCGGCTGGGAGGCAGGTGTGATGTCGTCGTCGTCGGGAATCGCGGAGAGGAGCTCGCTTTCGATCTCGGCGCGTGAGAGCACGGCCGGGCGGGATGGGATCGCGGCGGCCGCCGCGGATTCGACGCGCTCGCGCCGGAGCGAGATGTCCACGTTCCCCGGAAAACGTCCGTCGAGCGTTTCCAGCTTGCGGCGTGCCTCGTCGAACAGCTCCTGCTCGATGTAGAAATCAATCTCGCCCAGCTCTTCGACGGGCAGGTCGTCCAGATCCAGGCCCTCGATGCCCAAGAACGGCTCTTCCTCGGCATCCGCGGCATCCATCTGCAGCTCGGTGGCGGGAGTCAGAGGCTCAGGCTCCGGAAGAGACGACTCTTCAGCCACAGGCTCGTCGAACAGCAGCGGTTCGTCGAAAGTCAGCTCCTCGAGTTCCGTATGAGGTGTCGGGAAGCCACGCGCGAATTGTTCTTCAAAAGACGTGTCTTCGCCCACTGGCCCAATGACCGCTTCGCTTACGACCGGTTCGTCCACGACCGGTTCTTCCACGACCAGGTCTTCGATCGCCGGTTCGTCCTCGACCGGGTCTTCCACAACCGGTTGTTCGATCGGCGGTTCCTCGATGACCGGTTCCTCTGCCGGGAAGTCTTCGATGACCGGTTCTTCGATCACCGGCTGGAAGGAGAGAGGCGCCGGTTGATCCTCGAGAACCTCCGCTGCGTCTGGTGGCTCGAGCTCGAACTCGAGCTCCTCCGCGCCGTTGTCCAGGTCGAAGGTCATCTCCTCGTCGGCGGGTGTGGTGCCGAAGTCGATCGCCGCTTCGGGCTCCGGCGCATACGCCGTAGAGGGCGTCTCGCGCGTGACGTCGAAGGAGTGGCCGCGGCTGAGGAACTCGTTCTGGACTGCGCCGACGAGGCCTGTGTCCCCCTTCTCCTCGAGCAGCGCGATATACGCATTTGCGGCGGCACGGCCACCTTCGACGTCGCCTTCCTCGAGCAGAATGCGGAACAGGCGCTCATGGGCTGTGAGGTTCTTCGGGGCGCGCTCGAGCACGGCGCGGAGATGCTCCGTTGCCTTCTCCGCCAGGCCGTATTTGGCGAAGACCTCGGCTTCGGTGAGGTGCTCGGTGATGAAATCGAGGTCGTCGGTGGTCTCGGCGATGTCCGCCGCCGCGAGCTCGATCGCCGGTTGAAGACGTTGCAGGGGTGCCTTAGGAGCGGAGGGGAGGGTCTCGAGCGAAAAGTCGAGCTCCATCGCGGGAGAGGAATCGAGATCGAAGGAGAGCTCCGGTTCCGAGCCGGAAAGGCCGAAAGAGGGCGCGGGCTCCTCAACCTCCAGCGACGGGCGCGGCAGGGCGGGCATCGGTGGCGGCGTAGGCGCCTGCCCCATCTGCTGACGGACGAACTGGAGCTTGGTGCGGTGCTGCGCGTTCTGCGGCTCGCGCTGGATGAGCTTCTCCAGCACCTTGGCGCCCTCAGCGAAAGTCCCTTTTCCGATGTGCGCCTCGGCCAGGCTGTTCATCGAGGCGAGGATGTTGGTTTCCTCGTTCAAGCGGGTGTAGACCGCCACCAGGCGCTCCAGAGTCGGCGTGTGGTTCTGGTCCACACGCAGGATCCGGTTGAGCAGCTCGATTGCGGAGTTCCGCTCGCCGCGGCCGAGAAAGCGCTCGACGAGGGGGGCCATCATTTCGACAGCGCGGTCGGGATCGCTCTGTTTCAGATAGAGGTCGGCGAGCGTCTCGCGAGCTGCAGGGTCATTTGGATCCGCGGCCGTCGCGCGCTCGAGGGTCACGCGCGCGGCGCTCAGATCTCCGCGCCCGAGATGGATGCGTCCGAGCATTGCCAGCAGAGGGGGGTGCTCCCGATTGGCTTCGAGCGCACCCTCCACGATCAGACGGGCGTTCTCGAAATCCTTGGCTTCGAGAAGCGCCGTGACCAGGGAGTCGACGAGCTCCGTGTTGCGCGGGTCGATCTTCAGCGCCTTGCGGAAGACCTGTACAGCCTCGTCGAGCATGCCGCGCTTGAGCAGCATGCGTCCCACGCGGTCGTACTCCTTGAGCGCGTCCGCGGTCTTGTTGACCTGCGAATAGAGATCGGCCAGTTTGACGTGGACGTTGATCGAGTTTGGATCGAGCTCGGAGATTTTGCGGTAGATGAGGAGGGCGTTCGACGGGTCGCCGTGCTTGAGGTAGTAGTCGGCCAGGACCTGATACTGGCTCTTGGCCTCCATGGCCAGGCCCTGCTTGGCGTAGAGGTCGGCTAGCTTCGCGTAGATGTCGAGCTTCGAGGGATCGAGCTTGTTGATCTTCTTGAAGATCGCGATGGCTTTGAGAAAGAAGCCGTCCCTCGAGTAGTGATCGGCGATCTTGCCGAAGACCTTCACCGCCTCGTCGTTGCGGTTGATCCGCACCCAGAGGTCGCCGATGCGATTGAGCGTATTGACGTCGTTCGGGTTGTCTTCGAGGAGGCGCTCGTACTCCTTGATCGCGGGCTCGATCTTTCCCTTGGCGACGAGCTTTTCCGCGCTCGCGATGACTTTATCGCGTTGAACCGCCATGACCCTCGCTATTGCCGAAGAGTAGCTTCGGCTCCTCCACGCCCTCGAACGATCTGCGATGGATAGGGCACGGACCGTACATCTTCAGTGCGGCCTGATGCCCTTCTGTTGCATAACCCCGATTGTGCTTGAAGTCGTAGACGGGGTAACACTCATGATACGACTCCATCAACAGATCGCGATAGACCTTCGCGACGATCGATGCGGCGGCGATGGAGACGCTGCGGCGGTCTCCGCTGATGATCGGCACCTGCGGCATCTCCAGCTCTTCGATGATTACGGCGTCCGCGAGCAGCACATCGGGCCTCACGGGGAGGTCTTCGATGGAGTGACGCATGGCGAGTTTGCTGGCCCGGAGGATGTTGATCCGGTCGATGGTCGAGGCCTCGACGACGCCCACCGAAACGGCGCGCGCGCGGGACAGGATCAGCCGGCAGACGCCCAGGCGGTCTTCGTGGTCGACGAGCTTGGAGTCGTTGACGCCGAACAGAGTCGGGTCGGCCGGGAGGACCACGCACGCGGCGACGACGGGACCTGCCAGGCAGCCGCGGCCGACCTCGTCGGTGCCCGCGATGGCCCGGAAACCAAAATCGCGGAGCCTGCGCTCCATCGTTGACATCTCAGCGACGCGCGCGAGCTCCGCGAAAAGGGAGTCGTAGAGGCGTTCGTCGGGGGTACGCTTCCGGGTTCGGCTTGGCGTCCGGCTTCGCGTTCGAAGTTGCATCAGGCGCCTAGTTCGTGGAGAAGCCCTCTCGCAACCAGCACAGCCGGTTGTTACAGCTACCGCTGGCGCTTTTCTTCGATGCGCGCTGCCTTGCCGCGAAGCTCGCGGAGGTAGTAAAGCTTTGCACGACGCACCCGGCCATGACGCTCCACCTCGATCTTGTCGATGGTCGGAGAAAACAGCGGGAACATGCGCTCCACACCGATTCCGCCCGAGATCTTGCGAACCGTGAACATCTGCCGCGAGCCGCCGCCCCTCTGCGAGATGACGACGCCCTGGAAGATCTGGATGCGCTCTTTGTCGCCTTCCTTGACCTTCACGTGGACCTTGATCGTGTCGCCGGGAGAGAAAGACGGAAGGTCCGTCCTCGTGATCTCCTTCGACTCCACGAGCTTCATGATTTCCATTGGTGACTCCGGTTGGTGCTCGGTGTAAGTTGAAAAGGCGGTGCAGTATAACGTTGCTGGTTGCTCGTTGCTAGTTGCTGAGGGGGGTGCTTCGCCAGCACGGTACTGCCGCGGCGCGTCCCTAGAACTTGCCGAGCTTCCCGAGTATTTCCCGTGACTCGGCGTCGAGCTCCGCTGCTTCGAAAAGGTCCGGACGTTTCTCCAACGTAGCCCGTAAGGCCTGCTCCTTCCGCCATTTCCGGATCTTTTCATGGTTCCCGGTCATGAGAATGTCCGGCACGCGCATCCCTCTCACGTCCTCAGGTCTGGTGTAGTGGGGGTGATCGAGCAGCCCGCGGAAGAACGAGTCCTCCTCAACGGACCCCGCGTTTCCCACCACTCCAGGGATGAGGCGCCCGATCGCGTCGGCCATCAGCAGAGCCGGAAGCTCCCCTCCGGAGACGACAAAGTCGCCCACGGAGATCTCGTCCGGCTGCAACGCCTCGTGCACGCGATGATCGAACCCCTCATAACGCCCACAGAGAAAGACGACGTGCTCTCTCGCCGCCAGTTCGCTCGCGACGCCCTGATGGAAGCGGCGTCCCTGTGGCGAAGTCATCACGATGTGGGGGCGCAGCTGGGCCAAGGGCTGAGGGTCGAGGGCCGAGGGGAGGATCGCCCCATCCTCTTCCTGTCGCTCGGCCCTCAGCGCAGCGACGCAGCGCAGCACAGGCTCGGCCAGCATGACCATCCCCGGCCCTCCGCCGTAGGCTTCATCGTCCGTGGAGCGATGTTTGTCGGTCGCGAACTCCCGAAGGTCCCACACGCGGATGTCGAGCAGACCCTGCTTCATGCCCCGGGCGATCACTCCCTCGCCGAGGAGCGGGTCGAACATACGCGGGAAGATGGTGATGAAGTCGAGTCTCATGAGCTGGTTCCGGTGTTCGGGTCTTCGAGTCTTCGAGTCTTCAAGTCTTCGAGGGGTTTGCGGCGCCGGGGCGAAGTCTCACAGCCTCATAGTCTCAGAGTCGGCGTCTCGGAGTCGTGAAGTCTCACTGGTCAGGCGGCCTTCTTCGCCATGAACGTTCACCGGTGCGCCTTGCGCAACCTTCGGGTCAGCGCTACGGTCCACTCGAAGACTCGAAGACTCGAAGACTCGAAGACTCGAAGACTCGAAGACTCGAAGACTCGAAGACGGGGGCCAGGAGACGCGGGACTACTCCGGCACCGTGTCAAGATCATCGAGTCCCTGCGGGATGACCACGGAGATGGTCTTGGCGTCGAGATCAATGTTGGTGCAGATGTCCGCGGCGAAGGGAAGCTCGAACGTTTTTCCATCGGGACGCTGTACGGCCAGGAGAATGCCGCCGCCGCCTTCGTAAACGTCGGTGACGAGGCCGCGCTGGCGACCTTCTGCATCGATGAGAGTGAGCCCGGGGAGGTCGTGGAGAAAATACTCGTCTTCTTCGAGCGCTCGCGCTTCCTCTTCCGGAATCTCGACAGTCCAGCCATGCAGGAGTTGTACGGCTTCCGGGGTCTCGATGCCGGCGAACTTCACCAGTGCGCGGCCGGCGTGGGCGCGGACCGTCTCGATGCGCGTCGCGCGCGTCTGCGCGTCATCGGGAGCGACCAGGGTGACGGCGTCGAGCTCCTCGAACCGCGCCGGCGAATCCGTCCTCGGCTCGATGCTCGCTTCGCCGCGCAGACCATGCGCCTTGCGGATCACGCCGACGGCGATGCGGCTCGAGCTCATCGGCTAATCGAGGATGTCGAGGGTGTAGCGGCGCCGCGAGTTCTGGCTGGCCGCGCTCAGAATGGTGCGGATCGCGCGCGCGGTGCGGCCCTGCCGGCCGATCACTTTACCCAGATCGTCCGGGGCGACTTCCAGCTCGACGACCGTGTGCTGGTCGCGCTCACGCGTGTGAACCAGCACGTCGTCGGGGTGATCGACCAGCGACTTGGCGAGAAATTCGATGAGCTCGGTCATGAATTCGGCGGCCCGGGAGCCCGCCGCTCCACTACTTGGTCTTCTTGAGCAGCGACTTGACGGTGGGCGAGAGCTGGGCGCCCTTGCTCATCCAGTAGTCGACGCGCTCGCGGTCGATCTTCACGTCGGCAGGGTTCTTCTTCGGATCGTAGTGACCGATCTGCTCGAGCATCGTCGCGGAGGGCGTCTTGAGCGAATCGGAGACCACGATGCGGTAGAACGGTGCGTGCGTGGCGCCGCCGCGGCGTAAACGAATCTTCAGCATTGATCAATGACTCCCTGTAGAGACAACAGATGATTGGGTCGGAAATGGTACCCGAGCGTCCGGCCGAACAGCAACCCCAGGGGGTGTATTCCGATTCGCGCCGTCTGCGCGGCCGTTGCTGGTTCATGGTTCCTTGTTGCTTGGGGTTGGTCGCGCGAAGAGCGCCGACGGCCGGCTGCAACCGGTTGTTCGCCAGAACCGCCCTTTCTCGCCGAAAACCGCAGACAACCAGCAACCAGCAAAGGACTACTGCATGAAACCCGGCGGCAGCCCCTTCATCATCTTCCCGAACTTCCGCGCCCCGAAGCCTTTGGAGAACGTCTTCATCATCTTCTTCATCTGAAGGTACTGCTTGAGGAGGCGGTTGATGTCCTGCACGGAAGTGCCGGAGCCTCGGGCGATGCGCTTCTTGCGGTGGCCGTTGAGGATCTGCGGGTACTCGCGCTCCTTGGCGGTCATCGAGTCGAGGATGGCCTGCATCCGGCCGACGGCCTTCTCGTCGATGTCCTCTTCGCTGATCTTACCCGCGCCCGGGATCATCCCCACCAGGGACGACAGCGGCCCCATTTTCTTGACCTGCTGCAGTTGTGAGCGGAGGTCCTCCAGCGTGAACTTGTCCTTGGCGACCCTCTCCGCGAGGCGCGCGGCCTCCTTCTGATCGACCTCGGCCTCAACCCTCTCGATGAGCGAGAGCACGTCGCCCATGCCCAGGATCCGCTGAGCCATGCGGTCGGGGTAGAAAACGTCGAGATCCGCGTACTTTTCGCCTACGCCGACGAATTTGATCGGCCGGTTCACGACGGACTTGATCGAGAGCGCGGCGCCGCCCCGTGCGTCGCCGTCGAGCTTCGTCAGGACGATGCCTGTGACGCCGAGGCGGTCGTCGAATTCTTTGGCCGACTTGACCGCGTCCTGGCCGGTCATGGCATCGGCGACGAACAGGATCTCCGACGGGCGGACATTGTCGCGGATGGTGTGCAGCTCGCGCATCAACTCGTCGTCGATGTGCAGGCGGCCGGCGGTGTCGAGGATGATCGTGTCGTACAGGAGCGTCTTCGCCTCGCGCAGGGCGTTGGAGGCGATCTCGATCGGATTGCGGAGCTCGCCGATCTCGTAGAAGGGGACCTTCACGGCGTTGGCGACGATGCGCAGCTGATCGATGGCCGCGGGGCGGTAGACGTCCGCGGGCACGAGGAGCGGACGCCGTCCGCGACTCTTGAGGTGCAGGGCCAGTTTGCCGGACGTGGTGGTCTTGCCGGAGCCCTGCAGGCCGACCATCATGATCACCGCGGGGCTGCCGACGAGCGCCAGACCGACCTCGTTGCCGCCGAGGAGCGCCTGCAACTCGTCGCGGACGACTTTGGTGACCTGCTGGGCCGGGGAGAACGCGGAGAGGACATCCGCGCCGTTCGCCTTCTCCTTGACGCGGTTGGTGAAGTCCTTGACCGTCTTGAAATGCACGTCGGCCTCGAGCAGAGCGACGCGGATCTCCTTGAGAGCGTTCTCGATGTGCCACTCGTTGAGGCTGGCTTCACCGCGGAGGGTCTTGAAGACCCTGTCCATCTTTTCCTGCAGGTTGTCGAACATGCCGGCACTTCCGGCAGCGCTGGAGGTCCAGGCTGCTGGTCAGTTTTCCCCTTAGGCGCGAATCGCGCTCAGCCCCTTAGAATACCGCGCCGTGCCGGCTCATTCCTTTCTGAAACTGCGACGAGCGACGGCCTCAGCGGATCCGTTCGCTCTGCGTGTGACCCAGGTTGCGGAAGGGAAGCCGCACGGCGGCTACGTTTTGTACCACGCCCGCTCTGCGCGACGCGCTCGCAACAATCTCGCCCTCGACTTCGCCAGGACCCTCGGCAAACGCGTGGTGATGGCGGAATGGCTGGACGAGCCGCATCTCTCGCCGCGAACGGAAGCATTCATCCGCGCCGGCGCGGAGCGCACGGCACGCGAGGCGGACGTTGAATATCACTTCGAACCGCCACGGGAGCTCATCGCCGGCGCGAGGTTCGTCGTGACGGATGAGTTCCCCACGCTCCCAACGCCGGCGTACGCGACGCATCTCGTCGACCACAACGGACTCCTCCCGATGCGCGTCCTGGCGAAAGAGCAGTACTCCGCCCGCTTCTTTCGCGACAGGGCGCACAAGCTCTTCGAACAGTTCTGGAGCGCGTCCACCCAGCCGCCGCCCTGGACTCCGCCGCCTGTGCTGAAGGGCACCGGCATTTCCGCGCAGCTTCACTACGGACATCTAGGCATCCGTGAAGTCGTCGGTGCGGTGCTGCAACGGGATGACGCCGAGGAGTTTCTCGAACAGGCCGTGATCCGGCGCGAGCTCTCCTTCAATCTCTGTTTCTACAACCCGCTCTACGACTCTCTCCAGGCGCTGCCGGACTGGGCGAAGCGCACCCTCGACAAGCATCGCGGCGATCGCCGCAAGCCCGCCTACACGTACGAGGAGCTGGAGCGCGCAGAGACACACGACGAGGTCTGGAACCTGTCCCAGCGCGAGCTCCTGGAAACCGGCACGATCCACAACTACCTGCGCATGCTCTGGGGAAAGAAGATCATCGAGTGGAGTGAGACGCCTGAGCAGGCGCATGCGGCAATGGTGCGTCTGCACGATCTCTACGCTCTCGACGGCCGCGATCCGAACACGCATGCCGGCATCCTCTGGTGCTTCGGGAAGCACGATCGTCCCTGGGCGCCGGAGCGTCCCATCTTCGGGAGCATTCGGTGGATGTCGTCCGAGCAGACGCGGAAGAAAGTGCGCCTGAAAGAAATCGCCGATCGCATCGCGCGAGTAATCGCGTCGTAACCCCGGAGCGCCAGACTGCGGGCATGGATGGAATCAAAGAGCTCGAAGAGATCAGCCAGATGTCGGAGGTCCAGCTCGATGCGCTGCCGTTCGGGGCGATCCGCCTGGACACCGACGGCACGATCCTCAAGTACAACATATCTGAGTCGCGCCTCACAGGACGCGATCCGAAGCGCGTCACCGGCCGCAACTTCTTCACCGACGTCGCACCATGCACGAACGTGCAGGCGTTTGCCGGCCGCTTCCGCGAAGGGATGGCGAAGAAAGATATGCACGCCATCTTCCCGTATCGCTTCGACTTCGAGATGGCGCCCCGCGACGTGACCGTCACGCTCTTCTATTCGAAGCAGACCGAGAGTGCGTGGGTTTTCGTCCGTGAAGGGAACGGGTGAACGTCGAGTCCGACCAGACGGCGCTCCTGGACCAACTCTTCGGACGCGATCAACTGCGGATCGCACTCCACGGAATTCACGAATCCTCGCGCCCGGAGCGTGTCATCGGCTATGAGGCTCTGATGCGCGGGCCGCGCGGCACTCCGTACGAATCGCCGCCGATGGCGTTCGCGATGGCCGCCACACTGGGCATCCTGGAGGGTCTCGACTGCCGCTGCCTGGAGATGGCTTCCAATGTGGGATGCGACGGTCTGCTGTTCCTCAACGCCCATCCGCGCACGATCGTTCAATCCGAGACCTTCTGGGCCGCTGTAGGCAATTTTCCGCGCGTTCCGGAGCACGTAGTGTTCGAGGTGGTCGAGCACTCACCCGCGCGCCAGGACGATCTCCTTAGCGCCTTGCTGGAGCTGCGAGCCCTCGGCTTCAAGATCGCGGTCGACGACCTCGGCGAAGGCTCGGCGGGACTGCGACGGCTGATCGAGTTCGCGCCCGACTACGCGAAGATCGACCGCTTCTTCATCGATGGGATCGACCGCGATCGTAAACGCAGAGCGGTGGTGCGGTCGCTCGTAACGATGAGCTTCGAGCTCGGTACAACCATCATTGCGGAAGGGGTGGAGCGGGAGGAGGAGCTGGCGGTGCTGCACGACCTCGGCGTCACACTCGTGCAGGGGTGGTTGTTCGGCAAACCTCAGGAGCTGCCGAGTTGAGCAGGCCCGAGCACATCCTGCAGACCGTCGACTCCCTCACCAACGGGGAGCTCGACGAGCTTCCCTTCGGCGCGATCCAGCTCGATCGCGAAGGGACGATTCTGCAGTTCAACGAGTACGAAGCCAACCTCTCCAACCGCCGCGCGCCGGACACGATTGGCCGCAACTTTTTCCTCGACGTCGCTCCCTGCACGGACGTGCGCGAGTTCCACGGCGTTTTTAGTGATGGCCTGCATCGTGGCGAATTGAACGTGACATTCGACTATTTCTTCGCATTCAAACAGGCGCCTCGCAACGTGAGCGTGACGCTTTTCTATAGCGCTCCCACGGCGACCGTTTGGGTCTTTGTTCAGGAAAGGAAATCATCATGAGCATCCAACGCATCGAGATCAGTCCCGAGTCGATCTTCGCGGAAGTGGGCGAGCTGTCCGGTGAGGAGCTCGATCTGCTGCCGTTCGGCGTGATCGAGCTGGACGCCAGGGGAAACGTGCTCTCCTACAACAAGGCGGAGGAACGCCTGGCGGGAAGGACGCGTACCGACGTGGTCGGCAAAAACTTCTTCCGCGACATCGCGCCCTGTACGCGGGTGCAGCGCTTCTTCGGCGCGTTCGAGGTCGGAGTGGAGCGCAAGGCGCTGAACGAGGTGTTCGACTTCACGTTCCGCTTTCCGGCCGGAGATCGTGAGGTCCGCATCCGCATGATCTACAGCGACCCTGTCGTGTGGATTTTCGTGACGCCGATCGTCCGTTGACCGGGGAGGCCTCGAGAGTCAGTACTCATCGCAGATGAGTCAAGTTTCTTCAGGAGCCTCGAGTCGCTAATGAGCAACTCCAGTCCTCACTCAATTCGACGAGACCCATCCGATCGAGATCCTTCTCCCCCGCGCACGGGGGAGAAGGTGCCGAAGGCGGATGAGGGGGCACTCTGTGGCAGCCGGCGGGCAGTAGAAGTCGGCGATGTACCGACCGATGGGTGTTTGTCTTCTGAACTTGAAATGTCGCAGCGACCCGGCCGATCAACTCTACGCTCTGCAGAGCATCGCTTCATGCGTCTCATCCTCTGACGGATCGG
>JANMSA010000963.1:0-2028 GCA_031388865.1 Acidobacteriota bacterium
CGGCGCCTGAGCATCGATCTTGTGCGACGGTAGTTTGAGGACGTCCGCGCATACCCGCCGCAGCAGTTCTTCGGTTCTCGCGAGGAGACTGTGGTGGTCCGCAGTCCCGACAGGCGCCGCGGGACGCACCGGCTGCCGAACGGGCGGCTGTTCCACAAACGCCCGCCGCATCTGCGCGAGATCGCCTTCCACGACTAGCAGTTGATTCCGCTCCGATGCGACGCAGCGACCGAAGGCATGGAGGCCGGTCGCGGTCTGCATCGGCTGGACGCCGGTGGTCCGCTGCCATTGCTCCCGGCTGACCGGATCGAGCGCCATTCCGCCGTCCTGCCACAATGTCCAGTCAATCGACAGCGTACGCCCATGGCGTTGATCGGCCGCGACGAGGCCATTGCGATAGGCCGCGAACTGATCGAGGAAACCATTCGCGGCCGCGTAATCGCTTTGCCCCGGATTGCCCACCACTGCGGCGATGGACGAGAACAGCGTAAAGAAGTCGAGCTGAATGTTGCGCGTGGCCTGATCGAGATGGATCGTGCCGGCCACTTTCGGTTCGAGCACCTGACGAAATGCGGCAGCCGATTTTCTCAGGATGAAGTCGTCGTCGATCATCCCGGCACAGTGCAGGATGCCGGTGAGCGGCCCGCATTCGCCCTGTACGACGGCGATGAGTTGCTCGACCTGTTGCCGATCGCCGAGGTCGACCTGCCGGTAACTCACCCGCTCGGAGTCGTCGAACCAGCCTCCACTGAACGGCGAGCGGCCTGTCAGCACGACGCTCGCCTCGCGCGTCTGCTGGAGAATCTCTCTAGCGAAGAGAGTGCCGAGCCGTCCCAGTCCGCCGGTGATCAGGTAGACACCGAGGTCGCGGAACACCATCGGCGCGCCCTGTGGTTCCGGCACGACCTCTTCCAGACGGAGCACCTGGCGCACGCCTTCGCCCCGACGGACCACGGCTTCGAATAAGCCGCTCGTTTCGGATAGCAGCCAGGCCGCGAGATTCTCGGCGCTCGCATGGCGCGGCACGAGCACGACCTGGCCGGCAAACTGCGGATTTTCGAGCGCGGCGCTCTTCAGTAACGCGGACAGACCGGCCAGCAGCATCTGCTCTGGCTGATCGGGCACGACGATCTGCATCCACACGGGTCGGCGCGCTTTGCTCCGGAAAACACTCTGGATCCGCTCGAACGCCGTCAGTGCCACCTCGCTGTAGCGTTCGGCGATGTTCGCCTCGGGTCCAGCATGCGAGGTCACGCACTGACTGTGCGGGAGCAAGGAGTCGATAGGCGCGAGATCGCACAGGAGCACGTGGTGCTCGGCCGCGTCGAGCACATTCGCGCCTCGAACGACCAACTCGTCTCGCCAGACCGGAGCGAGCAGCAGCGCACCCGGTTCATGGTGCTGCTTCTGCCGCTTGATGGCTCGGATTCTGTCGAGCGCTTCGCCCCGGGAGATGCTCCCGCGCGAAAGATCTTCGTAGATTTGCCTCAGTTCTAGTTTCATCGGTAGGTCACCCGAACAGCCGCTGGATGGTAGGAAAAGGGAGAACGCTTTGTGGGCCTGCGCGACAAACTGAGCCTCCGTCAACAGGTGCACAGGAAGACCTGACCTGCTGGCTGCCGTGCCGCCCCATGCGGGCTAGCTGCGGTCGAGGGCTTCGTCGACGGACAGTTTTCGATTGGCGATGTCGTTGATGAGGGCTTCGTAGAGCGCGTCATCGAACGTCGCCTCGGGCGTACCGCCTCCATTCGACTTGACGGAAATTCGATGATGCGTCGGGGCCGGACGCGACCCCTTTGTATCCCAGTCCAGCACGCGCGAGGCGAAGCCGCGGATCTCCACACAGACGTTCCCCTGCGCATCGCAGAGATCGAGATCCACTTTGATGGTCTTCTCTTCCGCCTTCCGTTCGCCGGCGGGACGCAGCCACGCCGTCATCTCCCGCGTGCAGGGGGATAGGATGCGCACCGAATCGATGGCGAACGGCACGGGCGGACGGTCGGGGACGCGCTCGAGATCGATGATCAG
>JANMSA010000102.1:0-6677 GCA_031388865.1 Acidobacteriota bacterium
CACCTGCTGGCTCAGCGGCACCACATGGCAGGGAGTGGCCGCGATGCGCATCTCGGTCTCAAACTGGTCGACGACCGCGGAAGACGCGAGGCGCAGCGCGGAGGCGATTGTGCGGGTGTTTGCGGAGTGCCGGTAGCGGGATGTTGTCGTTCTCAGTTGCCAGTATCTGAGCTGCATGGGTTTCGAGCCATGCGTGGATGAGCCGATCGCGTTTTACGACGGATCTCCACGGAAGCCGGACGGTCGCAGACAACTGACAACCGACAACCGACAACAGAGAAGCGTCAGGCGTCCAGAACGCGCGTGACCGCGTCGGCGGCGCCGTCTTTGCCCACCACGTTCAGGCGTTCGCCGTAGTTGCGACGCACCGTGTCGCGGTCGGAGCTGGTCATGAAGATCACGTTCTGGAGATCGGCACCCACTTCTTCACGGAGGTAGGCCAGCACGCCGTAGCCGCTCTGGTGGGGAACATCGGCGTCGATCACGATGGCCGCGTAGTCGGTCGTCTCGAGCTTTCCGATCGCGTCCCAGCCGTCGGTGGCGCAGTCGCAGTTGAAGCGCTCTTCGAGATCGCGGCAGATGGCGGGGTTGTTCTCGACGACCAGAATTCTCTCGTCTCGGCGCATGCAATCACTGTAGCGATTGCGGCGGAATCGTGGCAAGCTGGACCTTGCCGGTACGTTACTTCAACACCTTGGAAACCCGGGCCAGGAGCACGGAGTTCTTCACCGGTTTGCGGATGAAATCCGCGGCACCGATGGCGAAGGCTTTGAGCTCAGGTTCCTCGCCGGGCAGACCGGAGATGAAGATCGTGGGGACTGCCAGCCCTTTCTCGTGCAGAGCTTCCAGCACCTTGTGGCCGTCGATGAAAGGGAGGTCCACATCGAGGAGCATCAGGTCGACGTGCTCCCGCCCGAGAACCATCAGCGCCTCGGCGCCGTCGACAGCGAGCATCACGTGATAGCCGGCGGTCTTGAGCACCGCGTTGGTCAGTTCGCGATTGAGGACGTTGTCCTCGACCACGAGCACCGACTTGCGGGTATCGCGTTCGGCGGGCGTGGATGCGTTGCGGTGCCTGCGCAGCTCCACGATCTCGTGCTGCAGCGAGCGCGTTTCCGCGTCGGGGTCGACGTCGAGCTCGCGACGGAGGATCTTCGAGCAGACGTCGAACTGCTGCAGAGCGTTGAGGAGGTCCCCGCTCTGCAGGTACAGGCGCATCAGCGTACGGTGCATGGACTCCTGCAGATGATCGACCCGCAGAGACTGCTGCGCAATGGCGATCGCTTCGTCGATCGAGCCGCTCCGTGTGAGCTGTTCCACAAGCTGGGCATGCGCGCGCAAAGCCATTCGATGCAGGCGATCGCGCTCCGCCAGAACCCATTGGTCGAACTTTTCCTCGTCGATGTGAAAGCCGTCGAGAAAGTCCCCCGAATACAATTTCGTTGCGGGATCGAGCGCCTCGGCCGTCCCGGTCATCACCAGCGTCTCGAACTCCACCACGTCGCAGCGCACCTGCGTCGCATCGAGCGACAGAAAATCGCCCTCCTCGACGAGGATCTTCTGCGGCGATACGCTGGCCAACTCCTTGCGCAGTGTGGACAGCGTCTGCCGGAGACTCTGGCGGGCCTGCTCCGGCGCTGTGCTGCTCCAGAGCAGCCCGGCCATCTTGTCCCGCGACACGAGCTGCCCGGGCTTCACCGCGAGATACGCGAGCATCGCCTGCGACTTGCGCGCGGAGATCGTCGCCAGGGAGCCTGATTCCGCCCGGAGCCGAAAATCCCCCAGGAGTTCGAGGTGCAAAACCGTCATTCCGGGTGAATTATAGCGAGTTTGCGGTTTCTCCAGTCTTCGAGTCTTCAAGTCTTCAAGTCTTCGAGGCCTCGAGCCTTCGAGTGGTCGAAGCGCCGGTGACTGTGGCCCAGAGGTCTGAAGCCTGAATCGACCCGCCGTCTTTCGTGACAGCATGCAGCCGTAAAAGATCCCGCGACCCATGACTGCCATTCGCCAATCGCCGGCCTCTCCCCGTGTGGCCGTGATCGGCGGCGGAATCAATGGTGCAGGAGCGGCCTGGGAGCTGACTCGTCGCGGCTACGAAGTCGTGCTTTACGACAAGGGCAGCTGCGGCGCGCAGACCTCTTCCGCGACGACTAAGATGATTCACGGAGGTCTTCGCTACCTCGAGAGACTGCACCTCGGGCTGGTGCGTGAGTCGCTGCGTGAACGGGCCTGGCTGCTCGAGCATGCTCCGGGCCTCGTCCATCCGGTGGAGATTCTGCTGCCTGTCTACGAAGACAGCCCACGCAGCCGCGCGGTCATCAGGCTGGGGCTGATCCTCTATGACCACCTCGCGGGCGATGACAACCTCTCCCGTCATCGATCACTGTCCCGGCAGCAACTGCTGGCCCAGGCACCGCTGATCGAGCAGGGGCTGCGCGGTGGGTTCTCCTATCAGGACGCGCAGGTCGATGACTTCGCACTCGTTCGCGCAGTCGTGGCCGCGGCGGTGCGTGACGGAGCCCTGGTGCGCGAGCAGACGAAGGTCGAGAGCATTCGTCGCGATGGAAAGGGCTGGATCCTGCACGCGAGCATCGGCGCGGACGAGCGATTCGACGCGGTCGTGAATGCGGCCGGACCCTGGATGAACGAACTGCTTCGGCATAACGGCATCGCAGCGCCGTACGTCCTCTCACTGGTCCGCGGATCGCACCTCGTTCTGAAGCATCGCGTCGCCAGCGCAGGTCTGCTGTTGCAGTCGACGACGGACCGGCGCGTGTTCTTCGTTCTGCCGTGGAAGGGGACGACGCTCGTCGGCACGACGGAGGTCCTGCAGAAAGAGCCGCTGGACCATGTCCATGCGAGCGCGGAGGAAGTCGCGTACCTGATGCAACGCTTCAACCGCTACATGCAGGCGCCGATCTCCAGCGATGATGTCCTGTCGACGTTCGCCGGTGTTCGACCGCTCGTCGGCCGCGCCACGAATCCTAGTGCGATCGGACGCGACTTCCGGGTCGTGCGACGCGGCAGCATGATCAACGTCTTCGGCGGAAAGATGACCACCTTCATGGCGCTGGCCAGAAAGGTCGCCCTGCGCGTGGACAACTATTTCGGAGAGACGCGTGATGCGCGCGAGGCGGTGTTTCCGTGAAATCGAACCCTGAGCGACAGCGAAGGCCGATGGAGCCCTCACGAAGAGTGGACCCTGCCGCGTGTGGCTCCGCCCTCTCGAGGGCTCACCAGATCCTTCGCCTCCCTCAGGATTCGCACACGGCTTCGCTTCGCCCTGGATTTGCACAAGCGATTTGCACACAGCCTCCCCTCAGGATTGAATAGCCCTCCATGACCTTCATCCCGACCCTCGACACGTCCACCAAAGGGCGCCCGCGCATTCCCCGTACACTCGATCTCGTGGAGGTGCGCATCCTCGGATCCCTGATGGAGAAGCAGCTCACGACGCCCGAGTACTATCCGCTCACGCTCAATGCGCTTGCGGCCGCGTCGAATCAGAAGTCGAACCGGGAGCCGGTGATGGAGCTCGGCGAGAGTGAGCTGCAGCGCGCGCTCGAGCGATTGCAGGACGAGAAGCTCGTCTGGAAGGTGCTCAGCGGGCGCGCCACGCGCTACGACCACAATGTGGACACCGTGTGGCACCTGAACCGGAAAGAGAAAGCGCTCCTGACGCTGCTGTTTCTGCGGGGTCCGCAGACGGCCGGAGAGTTGCGCGGGCGGAGCGATCGACTGCACCCGTTCGAGACGGGAGGCGAGGTCGAAGACGCGCTGCGCGACATGGCAGCGCACAGCGAGCCGCTCGTGCGGCAGTTGCTGCGGCGTCCCGGTCAGAAGGAAGAGCGCTGGGCGCATACGGTCGGAGGGGCGATCGTCGAGGACGCGGCGCCCGCGGTCAGCGAAGAGCGGACGGAGCCCCGCGGCGAGGCACTCTCGTCGCGCGTGCAACGACTGGAAGAGCAGGTCGCCGCGCTCACCGCGGAGTTGAAAGAGCTGAAGGGCAAACTGGGGGAGTGAGCCAGCGGACGTAGACGACGTAGGGGCGTCGGGACATGTCGAGGTGCACGCCTATCGCAGCGACATCGAGGGATTGCAGGTGCGCGCGCAGGTCCCCGGAAGGGCAAACGCGTTCCAGCAGGTCAATCTCGGCAGCGGGCTCAGGGGATCGAAACCCGCGCGGAGGTGAGATTCGCGCGCGGCTGGTCGGCGATCGGCGCGTATACGTTCGCCGACTCGAAGATTACGGACAACCCGGTCAATCGCGCGCTGGAGGGCAAGCAGACGCCGGATGTCCCGCGCCATCTGGGTACGCTGGAACTGCGCTACCGCACCACCGGAGGTCTCTCAGCGAGCGCGCGCGGGCGCGTGCTCAGCCGCTCTTATGGCGAGCCAAGGGGGCGCGCGCACAGCCGTGACTGTTGTGTTTCGGGCGGACGGCCGGCGAGTGCGCACAATGACGAATGCGATCTCGCGCGTTGTTCGTCGCACTGGTCTGGCAGTTGCGGCTGAAGGGAAACCGAAACCACCATATGCTGTTCGATGTCTTGACGGAGCGTGATCAACACTGGCGGCGAAGTCGATGAAAGAGGCTCGCCGCCGCATCAGAATCGCGATTCGCTTCCCAAAGAACGACTCAGTCTGCTAAACCGGGAAGTGCATGTCGGTTCTCGAACGCTCGGCGCTACGCATCGCAGTCTTCGCCGCCGGCGCCCTCCTCATGGCGCTGGAAGTGTCGGCGTTCCGCATCATCGGAAAAACGTTCGGCTCGGCGCTGCGGGAGACCACCGCAGTCATCGCCATTTTTCTTGCGGCGATGGCAGCCGGCTACTGGGCCGGCGGCCGGGCTGCAGATCGGTGGCCCCGCCCCATCACCCTGGTGACGACGCTCCTCACCGCCGCAGCGACACTGTTGTTCGTGCCCTGGATCGATGCCGTGCTCTCGCCGCGCATCGCGGCGTCATCGTTCGCTCTGGCCACGCATGCGTTCGCAGCTACGACGGTGCTCTTCGCCATTCCGACCTTCCTTCTGGCCGCGACCTCTCCCATCGCCATCCGCCTTTTCGCTACGACCACGGGGCAGAGCGGCTCGACCGCCGGCTCGATCTCGGCACTCTCCACCGCGGGCAGCATCGTGGGGAGCATCGTGACGGCCTTTCTGTTGATCGACTGGCTAGCCAGCATCAGCCGGACGGTGACGTTCGTAGCCGGGGGAACGCTCGCCACCGCGTTGCTCGTGCTCTTCGCTGATCGTTCGCGACCGCGTTTCGCCCTCGCCGGCGCGATCGCTCTGATGGTCGTGATTCCGGGCGGCGCGTTTCTGCGAGCGCGATTGCTGCAGCCGTCGCCCGAAGCGAAGCGTCCGGTGTTCGTCGGCGACAGCGCGTACCACCACATCGTCGTGCGCGACCGCGGACCGGTGCGTGACCTCCGTTTCAACCTGGCCAGCCAGTCGGAGATGCTCCGCAACGACCCCTACGGCCCCGGCCTCCCTTACACAGACGCTCTGCACATCGCTCCGCTGATCCGCCCAAACATCCGTCGGATTCTGATGCTCGGTCTGGGCGGCGGCACGGCAGCGCGGCAGTTCACGAACTACTATCCGGATGCGGTGGTGGATGCGGTGGAAGTCGATCCGATGGTCGTCGAGGTCGCCAGGCGCTACTTCCTGGTGCAGCCCGACCAGCGACTGCGGATCCACATCGGCGACGCGCGAACGTTCCTCAAGCAGGCCCGCCAGAAGTGGGACCTCATCATCGTGGACACGTACAGCACGAACCGCTATGGCGACACACTGCCACCCCATCTCGCCACACGCGAGTTTTTCCAGGAAGTGTCGTCGCGTCTGGGCGAGGGCGGCATCGTGCACTTTCACTGTGCCTACACCAATACGAAGCTGATGGGAGCGTTGCACAAGACCCTGGCCAGCGTCTTCCTTTCGGTGCTCGTCACCCGCGGCGAGCTTCTCGCCAGCGACGTCCCGATGATCATCGGGAAGGATGAACTGCTGGCGCGGGCAAAGGCATCGCCAGCGAGCCGCCTGCCGGTGCTGCCAGCGCAGATCAACGGGCTGAGCGGGGAGCCTCCTCCCCGCGACGGACTCGTGCTCACCGATGACTACGCCCCGGTCGACACGCTTCTCGGTCGACCCTGAGGACCGAGTTCGCTTGATCAGCGCGAGGCTCATGCGGGACGGCACGATGTGCATCAGTCGCGACAAGATCGCCAAGTGCGTTCGAGCTAGGAGTCTCTCGCGGCAGAAGACCGCCGCTGGAGGCGGCGCGGATGGTAGCCGGTGGTGCGAGCAGAGCGACCACCGGATTCGGATCGTGATGAAACTCCGGCCCCGGCAGGGGTCGCGTACGTTTCTCATGCGCCCCTCGCAGCTTACGATCTCCGCGACCCCTGCCGGGGTCGAAATGCGTGAACGATGGTCGACCGGTGGTCGCTCGCTTCGCTCACACAACCGGCTACCCTACGAGCCGCCTCCAGCGGCCACGCGCTAGCGTAAAGATGTCAGCCGCGGAGCGGCACGCGATCGCCGAACTGTGCGCTTATGGCCGCCATCATCGCGTCAACACCCGCATTGATGGTCTCGCCGGTCAGTGCTTCGTCGGACAGGAACTCGAGCTCAAAGGTGATCGCGTGGATGTTGCTCGAAGGCGCAGGCAACGCGA
>JANMSA010000983.1:0-2569 GCA_031388865.1 Acidobacteriota bacterium
ACGCTCACGATCGAGGGGCACACCGACAACGTCGGCGCTGCCGCGGCCAACATGACGCTCTCCCAGCAACGGGCAACCGCGGTGCGGGCGGCGCTCATCTCGCGCTACGGCGCCGACGCCGGCCGGCTCACCGCCAAGGGACTCGGCGTCAGCAAGCCCGCGGCCCCCAACACCACTGCCGAAGGGCGCGAGCAGAACCGACGCGTGGAGCTGGTCAAGTCATGACCGTCCGCTCCAGCGCAAGAGACAGTAGCGCCCGCGGCATTCCGCCGCGGGCGCACGGTTGACACCCAACAGAGGACCACCCCATGACCGCCATTCCGACTCCCACCACCAATACCGGCCCCACCAGTACCGGCCTCACCGCCAATGTCGCCGGCCTTCTGGCCTACGTCCTCGGACCGTTCACCGGGGTGCTCTTCCTCGTCATCGAAAAGGAAAATCGCTTCGTGCGCTACCACGCCGCGCAGGCAGTCGCCGTAAGTCTGGCGATCATCGCGCTCTCGATTGCCTTCAGCATCCTGTCCGCGTTGCTCGTCGTGGTGCCGGTTCTCGGCTGGATCATCGCCCTGCTCGCCGGGGTCGTGTTCAGCCTTGTCACCTTCGTGCTCTGGATCGTGCTCATGCTGCGCGCATTTCAGGGCCGCGAATGGGAGGTGCCGATGATTGGCCGCTTGGCGAAAAGTTTCATTACGTCGGCAACATGATGAAGTGCCACTTGCGCCTCAAGCTGGCGAAGACGTGATGCGTCTGCAGCGACTAGTGGGCGGCATCGCTGCGGCACTGTTGTGCTTCGGTGCGTCCTCGTGCGGCGATACCGCGCGTGGGGGCCCGAAGTGGCTGAGCGCCGGCGCCCGCCCGGTATCGCTCGAGATCACGATCGACTCGGCGCGCGCCGTGACGAAGACGATCACGGCGCGCGGCGGCGGCACGTTGAGTGCTACCGGCAGCGATGGCACGCGCTACCGGCTCAGCTTTCCGGACAGCGCGCTGCTCAGCGACGCCACCATCACCCTTATACCGGTACGCGCGGTGAAGGGGCTCCCCCTCGCCGGCGGGAGCCTCGCGGCGGTGCACATCGAGCCATCGGGCTTGCAGCTGATGCGGGCGGCCACGCTCACCATTCGTCCCGTGGTGGACGTTCCCGTGGGGGAGCAGGTGGCGTACAGCTACGCGGGAACGGGGGACGACGCGTACCGGTATCCCCTCTCGGCCGATCCTGGCAAGATCGAGATGAAGATCCTCCACTTCAGCGGATACGGGTTCGGCCGTGCGGCGCCCGACGATCCGGGGCGCCAGGCGCTGCAACAAGCCAGCGCCATGGAGTCGCGGCTTCAGGCACGGGTGGCCGAAAGCCTCGGTCGCCTGCGCAGGGCAGCGTTGCTGGGCGAGCCCGAAGACCCGAACTTCGCTGCCGAGATGGACGACGCATCGAGCGAGTACTACGACACAGTTCTCCGTCCGCTGATGCAGAGGGGTGAGACGGACGAGCGCATGGCCGAATGCTGTATGCAGCGATACCTCGGGTGGGAGCGATCGAACCAGCTCTTCGGTGGAAGCGACGATCTGGATGAGGACCGCCGGGCATCGGCCAACGATCCGCGGGCCGCCGCGTTGGTGAAGCGCCGCACGGAGGCCGCAGCCTCTGTGCAGAAAATCCTCGCCAACGCCTACGCCAAGGGAATGGAGCGCGCCGTGCGGCAGTGCCGCGAGGAGCACGACCTCAATGCGATGCTCACGCTGCTCACGCTCGAGCGGCAGATGCAACTGCTCGGCGTGTCGAATGGAGAGCGAGTCGAGTTCGCCAAGGCGTACGAGGCGATCAGCAACTGCCTCAACTTCGAAGTCGAGTTCCGCTCCGGGTTCGATGTGCAGATGCGCGGCGCTCACCTGACGGAGGCAGTGGCAGCGAAGATCCCGGTCGATGCCACGAAGCTGATGCGGGGCGACTACGCATCGGGGCCGCTGAATTACCTGCGGTCCACCCTGCGGATCGATCCCAACGCGCCGCTCAACTTCTTCAAGGGGCGCATAACCGGCACAGGGACCAGTCCGGGCACGATGGTGGTGCAGTCGATTGACTGGGACCGCAATCCGCGCGAGGAGCCCGGCACGACCTGCGACGGCACCGATACCAAGCCGAAGGAAAGAGTAAAAGGCGAAAAAGGCGACACTGCCTTGCCGTTCACGATCACCTTTCGCCCGGGCCGGCCCACCGAGCTCGCTACCTGGTCGGGCCTCGGCAAAAGCGGCACGATGGAGGGTAATTCCTGGGCCGACTCGTGGGCTCGCCGTCACCAGCGCGAGCAGGTGGGAGACGCCAGCGCGGGACAGGATACAGACCCGATCTTCAGGATCGCCCTTCCCTCGACTGGCAAGGGAGTGTGGCGTGCCGACTTCACGCGCCCCGACCCCGGCAATACTCCCGGCCTGATCTCGTCGGATGACGGCCACCTGATCGTGCGTCACACCCCCAAGTAACAACATTCATTCTCACATTCTGGGACTTCCATGCATAAAAATACTCTCCGGCTTCTCCTCCCTTCCCTGTTGCTCGCAGCCACGCTTA
>JANMSA010000944.1:0-7454 GCA_031388865.1 Acidobacteriota bacterium
GCATCAACTGCACATGCCTGTCGCCCCGCCCACACAGGTCCCTCGACCAGGGCGCTCGGGATGACAGCAAATCAGCCGCGAAACGATCCGCTGCGCTGAATCGTCCACATCACATGCGTCTGGCGATCCTCTTCCTGGCCGCGCTTTCGGCGGAGGCCACGATGGTCACCCTCGAGCGCGACGGCGCGCCCGTCGCCGGTGAAGTGTGCCGCTTCCGCGCAGGCGATGGAGAAGGTCCCTTCGCGCGGTGGCTCCATGCGCAGGAGGTGACCTGCGTCGCATCGGGGACGTCGCTCGCGTTGGCCGAGGGGCGGTGGAATGTGTTTGGGCGGATCGAGGGACGCGAGGTGACGGATCCACTGTTGATCGACAGCGCCAGCGTGCCTGCGTCGATCACTCTGACCCTCACCCCCGCCGCGACCCTGACGGTGACGGTCCCGGAGGGAAACACAGCGGTCCTCTATGCGCCGCGACGCGCGGTCGCGTATCCACTGACCGCCCGAACGACGGTGCCGGCAGGTGAGGAGTTGTGGCTCCTGCGGATCGCCAAAGCGAGACCGGTCGCCATCTTGGTGCTTCCCGCGATCGAAGCAGGGACCGAACGAGAGCTCGACGCGAGAGGCGACGGGATGAGGGCCGTCCTGACCTGGCTGCAGCTGCCCGAGGCGGATCGTGCAGCGATCGTCAGAGCGAAGACGGTTGCGGCGCCGCAGCTGCGTGCGGTCGGGACAGGAGAGTCGGCGCACGATGCCGATCCGCTTCCGCCGCTGCTCCTGGCACACGACGCGTTCGTGCTGCTTCGTGACGTCGCGGCGGGCGATGCGCAGTTGACCGTTGCGGGTAAGGGCTGGCTTCCGTACCGGCGGGCAGTGAGGGTTGGAGCGAAGGGCATCACCGTGGCCACAGCGCCGCTCATGGGGCGTGGTGCGGCCACCGTGGTCGCGCACTGGGGCACCGCGAACGATCTGGGCAAGCTGGATCGGTCGATCGGCTCCTGTGAGGATTCCCCAGCGCAGGCGCCGCAGTTTCATCTCACGCTGCTGGCCTGTGCGAAAGGGTGTGTGCCGATCCGTCGCGAAGCGCTCGTCCTGGAGAAGCCGTTGATCGTGCGCTTCGAGGATGTGGTGCCTGGGAGCTATCGTGCGGAGCTGAGGTTCGGCAGACTTCCTCCGGTTTCGAAGGACATCGAGGTGGCGCCGTTCGAGCAGGGAATCGCCGGCATCTTCGTGCAGTACACCGAGATCTACGGAAGCCTCACCTATGGTGGCGAGCCGCTCGGCAAGGACGCCACCCTCGAACTCCCGGGCGGGATCGGGTTCGCATCGCGAGAATCGGGCGAGTACCGCGCAGTGGTGCTGGAGCCGGTCTCCGCAGACGAGAAGATCGAGGTGGCCACCTGCGACGGCGCACTGCGTGTGGTCGTGCTTGCCGGGCGCTCCGCACAGCGCGGTTCGCGCTTCAACATCGACCTCCCTGCGAACGTACTGGCGGTGAACGTGACCGACACCTTCACGACGATGGCGCTTGCAGGTGCGCGTGTGGACGTCGCCGCAATGTCGAGGATCGCGCCGCGGCCGGTGCTCCGGCGCGCGATGAAAACGGAGGACAACGGAGTTGCGGAGCTGAAAGCGGCACCGGAGCGCGAACTGCACATCACGGTTTCGCTGCCAGGTTATGAAAAGCAGGCTGTCAAACCGTTCACGATGCCCAGGTCGGGGCGGAAGATCGTGGATGTGCAGCTCATGCCTGCACGCGGCAATCGCGGCAGAATCCTCTCGCCCGTGCCGTTCGACACCGCCACCATCTCCTGGTTCTCGCCCAGGGGAATTCTGACGGAGTCCGTCGAGATCGCCGCGGACGGGGAGTTCCTCTTCTCCAGCCCCCACGATGCCGGCGAGACGATGGTCGTTGTTTCACTCTCGCACCCGCTCTGGGTGCGGCGCTCGCCAGCCACGAGTCGTTCGGGCGCTCGTACGGACCAGCCGCTGGAGCTTCCTTTTCCCGATGCTCCCGCGCGCGACTTCGACGTGATCCTTCGCGGTGCGGCGCCAGAACAGGCAGCGCACGCCGGCCTGGTCATCGGAGGCATCCAGGTTCCATTCGCGGCGCTGCGTGAGCACCTCGCTTTGCGCGAGGCGCTCCCTCTGCAGTTCCGTCACGTCATGGAGACAGGACCGATCGACATCGTGCTCGACGCGCGCGCGGGGTCCGCGCAGCAGCGACTCATCGCCGGCGCGCACGTCGTGGTGTTCGAGTAGAGGTGCACTGGAGAGTTCATCGCCACTTCCAGGGCAGTCCATGCGGCTTAGACTCGCTCGGCGGCTTTTCAGCTACGATCCGTCCATGCGCATCCTCGCCGCTGCCCTCATCCTTTTCACCGCCGGCGTGACGCAGGCGCAGATCACCACCACTGAGGTCTGGCTGGGTCGTCTGGAGATGGGTGAGGAGCTGAGGATCTCGGATCTGCGCAACATCTCGGCCGATCCCGGCTACGACAATCAGCCCTCGTTTTTTCCGGATAACAAGACCCTGGTCTACACGTCTCAGGTCACCTCGCTGGCGGACACGGGCCTCGGTCTGCACGCGTTTCTCGTGGACCTGCGGACCGGCGCGCGGACGCCCTTGCCTGAGGCGCGCGGGTTCAGTCCGACACCCACCGCGGATGGGCGCAATCTCATGATGCTGCGTCAGGGGCGGGTGTGGTTGCACGCCCTGGACGGCAAGGAGCTTCGCGCGCTGACGGAGACGAAGGACGCCGGCTATTACTCGCGCTTTGACGACCGCATGTACGCGCTGTTCATGAACGACAAAGACCGTCGCATCGTGATCTATGACGCGAGAGCGAAGTCTCTCGACACGATGTCCATCGGCGCGAACACTGCGCCCTATCGCGTTCCCGGCCAGCAGGCCGTGACGTTCGTCGCCGAGGAGCCGTTTCCCCGGCCCGAGGGGAGCGAAGTGCAGCGGACACAGTTCCTGCGCCGTCTCGACCTGAAGACGCGCAAGGTCACGACTCTGGCTACGATCCCGTTCAAGACCGGTGGGCAGCACATGTGGACCTCACGGGGAACGATCCTCATCGCGTCGGGATCGACGATCTATGAGTGGTCGCCGTCACGCAGCGAGCAGTGGAAGCCTGTCTACCGCGCGGATCATCCGGATCTGCAGGGACTCTCGAGGATCGCCATCAGTCCGAAAGGCGACTGGATCGCTCTGGTGTCGACGCCGCGCGATGAGACGGTGATCCGCGAGTCGCGCGCCGCATCGAACGATGCGCTGGCGGTACGCAACGCGGCCGGAATCGCATCGCTGTTCGCTCGGGACGGACGGCTCACGGCTGCCCGGGGAGTCACCTGGGAGGGACGCGACGCGATCGAGAAGGCACTGACGGAACAGTTCACGAAGTATCCGGACAGTGAGTACGTACGCACGCCGCAAACGGTCGAGATCAGCCGCTCCGACGCAGCAGCCTCGGAGCGTGGAACGTGGATCGGACGCTGGACGAACGCGGCCGGGCCTGTCGAGCTGCGAGGTGACTATATGGCCGTCTGGCGGCGCGATGCAGGGGACAACGGAATTCCGTCGTGGACGGTGCAGTCCGAGCTCTTCGTCTCGCTCGATTGCGATGGCGCCGGATGCGCGTCGCGGTGATACGCCGATGACGCAGCAGCTGGTAGTTCTCATCCACAGTGGTGGCTTCACGTCGCGGCAGAGGCGGAAGCTCTCCGAAGCGCTGGCGCCGCAATACCGGGTCATCGCGCCCGACCTCCTCGGCTACGGTGACGCCGGACCGTGGCCCGACCGGGCGCCGTTCCACTTCCGCCAGGATCTGGCGTTTCTCGAGTCGCTCATCGCCACCGGAGAGCCGGCGCATCTCGTCGGTCATTCGTACGGCGGCTTCCTCGCGTTGCAACTCGCGCTCTCTCGCCCCGAACTGGTGCGCTCGCTGGCGCTCTTCGAGCCCGTCGCCTTCGGCATCCTCGATGAGGTCGAGGATGCGGATGCTCTTGCTGCTCTCTCCCTGGTGAAGCGGGAGTGGAAGCCTGACGAAAGTGGAGCGGACAGCGTCTGGCTCGCTGCATTCGTCGACTGGTGGAACGGCGATGGTGCGTGGTTGCGGCTTCCCGAGGAGACGCGGGGTGCGTTCCGGACCATGGGTTGGAAGATTTTTCAGGAGGTGACGTCTCTCGCCGCGGATCGGACGAATCGTGCGACCTACGCCACGATCTCCGTGCCGGCCCTGGTTCTCGGGGGCGCGAACTCTCCCATGACCGAGCGACGCGTAGTGGAGCACCTGGGCGCAGCACTGCCGCGTGCGATCGCGCAGTTCCTTCCGGGCGTCGGGCACATGGGACCGATCTCGCACGCCTCCATCGTGAACGCGGCCATCACCGCCCACATCGATGCGGTTGCGGGCGCCAGCGGATGAATGCGGAGTCGCGCGTCATCCAGTGCATCTATCTGGTCCTGCTCTTGCTGCATACGCTGGCGGCGTCGTTCATCTGGGGGATCAACACGCTCTTCCTCCTGGATGCCGGCTTGAGCAACGCGCAGGCGTTCGCGGCGAACGCGTTCTTCACCGCGGGACTGGTGCTCTTCGAAGTGCCGACCGGTGTCATCGCGGATACGCGCGGACGAAGAGTGTCGTATCTGCTCGGCACGGTCACGCTGGCCGTCGCGACGCTTCTGTATCTATGGATGTGGCGCGTCTCAGCGCCGTTCTGGGCGTGGGCTGTGACCTCCGCGTTTCTCGGCCTTGGATTCACGTTCTTCTCCGGCGCCGTTGAGGCGTGGCTCGTCGACGCTCTCGAGCACAGCGGCTTCGACGGGCGCATGGAGTCTGTCTTCGCGAAAGGGCTGTGTCGCGCGCCGTGTCTGCCGAGGCGCGTCGCGTCACACGGTGATTACGGCGTGATCGGCGCGGGTGTTCGCGAAGGCGTTTCGCGGAGAGCGTTCTCCAGCATGAGCCGGACACGCTCGAGGACCTCCCCGACGACGAACGGTTTGCTGAGAAAGCTGCTTGCTCCGGCCTCCAGTGCGGCCACCATTGAAGAGGGATCGGCGGAGATCACGAGGATGGCTACGCTGGCTCCTTCTTTCTGGTGCCTCAGTAGCTTCATCACTTCGAACCCGCTCATTGCCGGCATCTGCAGATCGAGCAGGATCAGGTCATAACGATTCTGAGCGTGCAGGCCGGCGACCTCGCGCGGGTCGGTGGTCGATGCGACTTCGACGTACCCGCCGCGCCGGAGGGCGAGCTCCAGCAGACGAACGTTCGACGGTTGATCGTCGACGATGAGGATCCTGGCCGTGGAGCCTTCAACGGATAGTGGCACGATCGGCTTCAGCAGACTCCAGGGCCACGTTCAACGCGTCCATGAATTCGCTGACCTTGATGGGTTTGGTCAGATAGCGGAAGAACCCCGCATCCAGTCCTCTCTGGATGTCGCGAGGCATGGCATTGGCGCTCAGTGCAAGCACCGGAATGTGCGCGGTGGTCACGTCATCGCGGAGGATCCGCAATGCCTCGATCCCGCTGATCCCGGGGAGGTTGATATCCATCAGAATCACGTCGGGCAGTGCGCTCCGCGCCAGCTGCACGCCGCGGGCGCCGTCGATGGCGGTCAGCAGACGCAGATCGCTTCTGCGCCCGATCAGTCTCTCGATCAACTTCAGGTTGGCGGGATTGTCTTCCACGTAGAGCAGCGTGCGTGTTGCCTCGTTTGCGGCAGTCGCCGGTTCCGACTCGGCAACTGTGTCCACCGCCGCGGGCAGCGACAGCGACGCGGTCGAGAGGAGCTCCACCCAGAACACGCTATTGGATCCGACGGTGCTTTCCACGCCGATGACTCCGTCCATCAACTCCACCAACCGCTTGCTGACGACCAGTCCGATGCCGGTTCCTTCCTCGCCGCTGGCTTCCTGGCCCAGACGGTTGAACGGCTGGAAGAGTTGCGCCAGCTTTTCTGGCGGAAGTCCCGCGCCCGTGTCAGTGACACTGACCCGGATGTGGCCCGTTCTGGTCGCATTGCACTCGACGGTGACGGATCCTCCAGCTCTGTTGTATTTGACCGCATTGGAGAGGAGGTTGATCAGAACCTGCTTGAGGCGCGTGCGATCGGCCTTCACGTGGAGCTGTACGTCCTTCCCCGGGAAGGTCATGCTGATGCCGCGTCTCTGCGCCAGCGGCTCGATCATCGATTGGCATTCGAGCAGGACCTCGTTGAGTGAGACCGGCTCCATGGAGATGGAGAGTTTCCCCGACTCGATCGTGGCCAGGTCGAGGATCTCGTTGATCAGCTCGAGGAGATACCAGCCGGCGTTCAGGATCTGGCTGATGCTTTCCGCCTGAGTCGGGGTTGGTGGCGGCTCATCCGACTCCAGCAGCTGCGCGAACCCGAGAATGGCGTTGAGGGGCGAGCGCAGCTCGTGACTCATGCTCGACAGAAACTCGGACTTGGCCAGGTTGGCTTTCTCAGCGGTCGCCTTTGCGTTCGTCAGGGCCGCCTCTACCTTGTTGCGTTCCGTGAGATCGCGTGTCAGCTTGGCAAAGCCGCGGAGATTTCCGGCCTGATCGCGGATGGCGGTGAAGACGATGTTGGCCCAGAACAACGATCCGTCTTTGCGAACGCGCCATCCTTCGTCTTCTAAACGCCCGCTGCCGGCGGCGAGGTCGAGATCACGTTGCGGCTTTCCTTCCCCGGCTGCATCCGGCGTGTAGAACGAAGCGAAGTGTTTACCGACGATCTCGTCGGCGTGGAATCCCTTGATTCGTTCGGCCCCTGTGTTCCAGCTGACGACGAGCCCTTCCGGATCGAGCATGACGATTGCGTAGTCGGAAACGCTTTCCACCATCAGGCGAAAGCTCTCCTCAGTCCACCGCAGCTTCTCTTCTGCATGTTTTCGCGCGCTGTTGTCGGTGCCGATCAACAGGTAGCCGATGATGGCCGACTGCACGTCGCGCAGAGCGGTCACGGAGACGATGGCCGGGAAACGGCTCCCGTCTTTGCGGATGTACGTCAGCTCGTAGATGTCTTCGATTCCTCGCGAGGCTTTGAACGCCAGGGCATCAAACCCCGGAGTGATGGTGGTCCCCAGCTCGCGACTCAAGGCTCCCGCGCGCGCGACGACCTCCTGCGGATCGGAGATGTCGGCGGGCGTGATCCGATCGACGACCTCAGATGCGAGATATCCGAGCATCCGCTCCGCTCCGACGTTGAAAAGCTGGATGACCCCTTTCTCGTCGGTGGCGATGCTGGAGAAGGGTGTCATTGGCTATCTGCTGATCGGCACCGACAACACGGCGCGCAAGCAGGCCGAAGAGGCGTTGGCCAAAGCAGGCGCGTTGCAGAACGCGATCTTCAACAGCGCCAACTTCTCCAGCATCGCCACCGACGAGAAAGGGGTCATCCAGCTTTTCAACGTCGGAGCGGAGCGGATGCTCGGATATCTCG
>JANMSA010000106.1:0-6827 GCA_031388865.1 Acidobacteriota bacterium
TTTCCGGCTGCGTTGCGCGCATCGAACATCCTGTACGTCCCGATCCTGCTGCTCGCCGCGGCGACCCTCTTCTGGGTCGTGCGCGTCTCGTTCTCTAAAGCGTTTCGACGGCGAATCCCGGACGCGGGACCGCCGGCTGAGAGTGTTCGTCTCGTCCAGGCTCCATCCAGCTCGTAGCTGGGGGCCCTCACCTTTAACGTTGTACGTACCTCGACCGCGTCCGAGCGGCCGATCAGGAGAGTCTCGTGAAAAATACCGCCACACCTGTCCGCTCGCTCGTTCTGTGCCTCGCACTGTTCGCCTCAGTGTCCGTCGTCGCATCGGACGGACTCGTCGTCGCCGCCGCGCCGCCGTCGCTGATGGCTTTCGCCGCGGAGAGTCGCTCGATGTACGGAGGTCTCAGGAAGATCGTGCTCCGCGCGGCCGAATTGATGCCGGAGGCGCACTACGGCTATACGCCGGTAGAGACGACGCGCACCTTCGGAAAGATCGCGGCGCACATCGCGCGGTCGCAGTACGCGATGTGCTCGGGAGCGCTCGGCGAGCAGACCGCATTGCCCGACTACGAGAAGACTCACACCACCAGGGCAGAGCTCATCGCCGCGCTGAGCGAATCGTTCGCGCGATGCGAGCAGGCCTACGCAGCGCTGACGGACGCCACGGCGATGCACCCCGTGAAGATGATGCACGGCAAGTCGCGCCTGAGCGTGCTCGACACGAACATGCTGCACACGGTCGAGCACTACGGAAACATGGTCACCTACATGCGCATGAAAGGACTTGTCCCGCCCACCAGCGACCCCGCGTTCATGCAGTCGCTGATGACGAAGTGAGTTTCTCTCGTCTGCCCACGGAACACCGGCCGATTGGCCATTTCTGCCTCGTAAGGAGAACGTGTATGAACACAGCTGTCTCAATGGAACCAGATGCCGGCACCTCACCGCAGTGGACCGCTCGCGCCGCGGGTCTCTTCTGGCTGACCACAATGCTCACAGGAATCTTCTCCATGGTTGCCTGGGGAAAGATCGTCGTGCCCGGGAATGCCGCGAGCCACTGATGCCCTGGAACATGGCACCGGGGATCCTCGGCGAAGGAACGCTGCTCCTCTGGCTGATCTTCATGGGAGTGAACGCTCCTCGATGGAGAGCGCAAGCCCGCGCCGCGCTGGAGCGTTCATCGTACGCGCCGGCCATCTGTTGTGTGCGCGCGTGACGAAAGCTACTCCGGCGGACCGTGACGCAAACAAAAAACGCCAGCCCGAGGGCTGGCGTGGATGAGAACAATTTGGTGGAGGCGGCGGGAATTAACCCGCGTCCGAAACTAGTGGCAGCCTGGCTACTACATGCTTGTCTCTCCGTTTGATCTCGTCGCTGGGTTGTCCGGAGAGCGGGAACCGTCCAGTGACCAGCCTCTTGATTTCGCAGACCCTCACGTAGGCGTTGCGTGGATCGCTAGCTCACATCATGACGCTCTTCTCCGCTGCAGTGAGCATGCGGCGGAGGAGCGCTCACAGGTTTTTAAGCTGCGAGAGCGAAATCGTTATTCGCGTTTAAGTTTTTCGATCTGTTTTACGAGCACATCGAGCTCGGCATGCAACCATGACCCCGACTGATCCCGTCGAAGCCGGTGCGCCCCCAAATTGTCAACGAACTGCGCATGAGAACGGGTCGGGCGGTGACAGAATTTCGGGCAGGCGGAGAGCACATGACACGAGAAGAGCTCGACCGGATCGTTCAGACGGCGTTTGCCGAGGACCTGCCGGACATCACCAGCGACGCGATCTTCGATCCGGGGGACCGCGGATCGGCCCGCTTTCTGGTGAAAGCGAACGGCGTGGTGGCCGGGCTGGCCGTCATCGAGGGTGTGTTCCGCACGCTGGATCCAGCCGCCGAGGTCGCGCTGCAGGCTGGCGACGGGGATCGCGTGAAGCCGGGGAAAGTCGTGGCGGAAGTGCACGCATCGGTCATCGCGCTCCTCTCCGGCGAGCGCACGGCGCTCAATCTCATGCAACGCGCCTCGGGGATCGCCACGATGACCCGTCAGTTCGTCGACGCCGTGGCGGGGACTGGCGCGCAGATTCACGACACGCGCAAGACCGCTCCCGGTCTGCGCGCCCTGGACAAGTACGCGGTCGTGGCCGGCGGCGGACGCAACCATCGCATCGGCCTCCACGACATGTTTCTGGTGAAGAACAATCACATCGACCGGGCAGGCTCGATCGCGGCGGCGGTGGAGCGCATCCGCGCGAAAGGCATGCCGCAGCCTCTGATGATCGAGGTTCGCGACACCCGGGAGCTCGACGAAGCGCTCGCGCTCGCTCCCGACTTCATCCTGCTCGACAACATGTCCACCGTACAGCTGCGCGACGCGGTGAGGCGGACGGCCGGTCGCGTGCCGCTGGAAGCCAGCGGCGGGATCACGCTGGATACGGTGCGCGCTGTGGCCGAGACCGGTGTGGATCGCATCTCCGTGGGCGCGCTGACGCATTCCGTCACCGCGCTCGACATTTCGATGAGAATCCAGGCGTAGTGGCGCGCTCGTTGCTGCGGAGACCGCTCATCCATGGGCGACTTCACCATCGCGATCGTCGACGATGACGCAGCCATCCGCCGGCTGGTCCGGCTCTTCCTGCGTCGCGCAGGCTTCGATACGCTGGAGTACACCGACGGAGCGGAGGCGCGTGCGGCCCTGCCGAACGTCCCATGGGACCTGGCCATCCTGGACCGGAAACTGCCCGATCTCGACGGTCTCGTGCTCGCGCAGGAGCTGAAAGCCAAGGCCGATTTCCGCACCCGCTACATCATCATGCTCACGGGTGAGGACGAGCAGGAAGACAAGATCGAAGGTCTGGAGCTCGGAGCGGACGACTACATCACCAAGCCTTTCCAGTATCCCGAGCTGCTCGCGCGCGTTCGCGCCGGCAAGCGCATCGTCGACCTCCAGAAGGAGTTGATGGAGACGAACAAGCGCCTGGAGCTGCTGTCGATCACCGATGGGCTGACCAAACTGAACAACCATCGCTATTTCCAGGACGAGCTCGCACGCGCATTCGAAGAGTCGCAGCGGTACCAGCGCCCGCTCTCGCTGGCCATGATCGACATCGACTTCTTCAAGAAGGTCAACGACACGTACGGCCACGCGGCTGGCGACGACGTTCTCAAGCAGGTGGCCGCCCTGTACAGAAGCTCCGTGCGCAGCACGGACCTGGTCGCGCGTTACGGCGGCGAGGAGTTCGCGGTGATGATGCCCGAGACCTCGCTCGAAGACGCCATTACGTTTGCCGAGAAAATCCGGCAGATGATCGAAGAGTCCATCCTCGATACCCAGGCCGGCCCGATCCCGTGCACGGTGAGCATTGGCGTGGCCAGCGTGCCGCTCTCCCGCATCCAGTCCGCGAAAGAGCTGATCGTTGCCGCAGATAAGGCTCTGTACCGCGCCAAGCGTGCAGGCAGGAATCAGGTGCAGGCGGAGAAGCGCCGGGACCCCTCCCGGCCCACGCGAGCGACTGCCAGCGAAGAAGTCGTCACGTCCTGAGGCGGGCGCCCCATCTCCGCGGCGCGAAGAGTTGCGGCTCCGATGCTGCTCGAAGGATGAAGGCGGAAGGATGAAGGCGAAGGGGTAGAGGCGAAACGGTGAGTCAGACGGACGTTTCGCCTAACGGAGCTCGCCCGCTGCGCGCTCGATCTCGGCGCGCAGGCTTCCGACGAACTCCTGGATCTTCTCGGGCGCGTTCGGGCCGCCGTCGTTTCCTTCAGCGAGCGCCTCGACGATCTTCTCGAGAGCCGCAGCGTCCGTAGAGATCCGCTGATAGCCGTAGCTCCCGCCGGATCCTTTCAGCTGATGGGCGAGGTAGGCAAGCCGGTCGAGCGCCTCGCGCTCCTGCACGCGTTCCAGCGCGGACTCCATCTCCGTCACCTTCTCGCCAGCCTCATCTAGGAACTCGCGTTTGAGCTCGTCCAGTTCGTGATCCACTGATTGCCCTCGAGGCCGGTGCGTTGCATGGGGTGTGCCGTGGGGTGGTTGGCGGCTGGCAGTACGCAGCAGGCGTAGGCAGTACGCGGGAGAGGAAGCCCCCGACTGAGCTCCTGCCTACTGCCTGCTCCGACCACTGCCCAGCCAACCGCCAACCGCCATATCATTGCCCCAATGACGGCGACCCTCATCATTCCCCGGGCGAAGTTCGACATGGAGGATCCGTGGGAAGTCCCCGCTGCATGCTCGCCGGTCGAGCTGCGTCGCGCGACGGATGGTGCGGTCCCGCGTCTCGCGACGCAGGTTGCCGCGTGGTACGACGAGCGGTATCTCACGATTCTCTTCGCGGTCGACGACGATTTCATCCGCGCCACTCATCGTGAAGACGATGCACCGCTGTTCGAGGACGACGTGGTGGAAGTGTTCATCACGCCGGGTGAGCTCACGCGCTATTACGAGCTCGAGGTGAGCCCGTCCGGTGCAGTGTTCGACGCGACCGTAGACTCCCCTGATGGGTCGCGCAAAACGATGGATGTAGACCGCGCCTGGAACTGTGCGGGCCGGGTGGTGGCGATTCGGAAGGTGCTCGAGAGCGGCGATGCCATGGCCATCGACGTCCTGCTGCGGATCCCGTTCGCGGGGCTGGAGCGGTCTACCCCGGGCGAGGGGGAGACCTGGCGGGCGAACTTCTTCCGCGTTGACCGGCATCCACAGCAGGGGGACGAGTTCAGCGCCTGGCAGCCAACCTTCAGAGAGCCGGCGGACTTTCACGTTCCCGCCGCCTTCGGCATGCTGCGATTTGGCGCATGACTGCGGCCTGCCGCTTGCAGCCCGCGGTGCAGATGCGACGGCTCCTTTTCCCGACCCTGGTCACTCTTCTCGTCACACTCTCCGCTCTCGCTGACTCCGGCATCTGGGGCCAGCGGGGCTTCACGCGACGTTTCGTCAGCAGCGGGAACCTGCTCTACACGGCCGACGGTCGCGGAGTCTCCGTGTTCGACGTGGGGAACCCGGCCGCCATCGCCCGCCTCGACGTGGAGTGGAGCGACGACGAGACCTTCGATCTCGCCCTCATGGGTTCTGCGACGGGCTCCGAGGGCTCTTCGGATCTCGTTGTCGCCACGAGCAAGGGTGTGGAGCGCTTCGCGGTCGCTCCGAACGGCACGCTGGACCGCCTCGGGAGCGTCGCCAGCAGCACCCCGGTCTCGCACATTGCCGCGAATGGAAACTTTGCAGCTGCCGCGTCGGGAAAGCGCGTCACGCTCTATGAGCGGGACGCCCGCGGCGGATTGGCCTCGGTGCGCGCCTACACGTTCCCTAACGATGTAAAGGCGATCGCGTTCGGCGGAGCCTTCCTCTACGTTTCGGCCGATCGTCTGCCGCTGCATATTTTCGCACCGCCCGCTGCCGCGCCGGTGGCGCTATTGGCAGGAGCAGATGCGGTGGCCATGTCCATCGCGGCGGGGGTGCTCTGGACGGCTTCGGAAAACGACGGACTCACCGCGATCGACATTTCCGATCCCTCCCGCCCGCGCGTGTTGGGTTCTGCCGGACGCAACGAGTTGCGTCTTCGGGGCGTCGCTGCGGTGGGCTCGCGCGTGTATGCGTTCGAGTATCCCGACCGGGTGCATCTCTTCGACGCCACGAGCCCTGGAGAGCCGCGGCTGGTGAGGACGCTCGATGAGTGGGTGAATGCCATTGGCGCCAACGGCACGCGGCTGTTCCTTGCCGGCGCCGTCATCGACGAGGAAGAGACCTTTTTCTATCCGGCGCTGAATCCTCGCGAGACCGGGAAGCCGGTCCGAGTCTTCGACGCCGCGAACCTCGGCGCCCCCGTACTCGCCGGCGAGTTCCAGGACTTCGCCGGGCCCGTGAGCGGTGTCTGGACGGATGGCTCTGTCGCGTACGTCGTCGACCCGCCGTATCTGCGCGTGCTGGACGTCTCCAGGACCAGCGCCCCGCGGGAACTGACGCGGCTGCTGATCCCGAACATCCAGGACAGCATCCGCGTGAAGAACGGGTTGGCCGTGCTCTACGGCCGGGCGTTCGTGAACTTCGTCGACGTCTCCGCGCCACTCCGCCCGCAACATGTGGGTACCTGGGACGCGCGGGGCCACCCGCCCAGTGCGGCCGCGGTTCTTCAGAGCCGGGTCATCGAGGCGAATGATCACAGCGGCATGCACATCCTCGACATCACCGACCCCGCGAGGGCCGTGCAGATCGGCGGCCGCATCTGGCACTACCTCGACATTGCCGCAAGCGACGACGCGGTGTATGCGCTCGAACGCGACAACATGCTCGTCGTGGAGATCGAGAACGAGAGGACCGTCGCGGACCGCGACCACATCTACCTCCAGTACGAGCAGGTCGACACGCTGCCGCCGAACGCGTCGCGGCCTGAGTTTCTGCTCATTCGCGGTGCTGAGGGTCTTCGTCTCTATTCACTGGAGGACCGTTTCCACCCCGCCGAGATCGACTTCCTCCCGATGATCGGACTGGGGGTCTTCGCAACCGGGGATCGAGCCGCGTACATCGCGAAGGATGGACGGTTGCACTTCGCCACTGTCCAGACGAGCATCGCACTCGAGGAGACCGAGTATCGGGTCCTTTCCCCGATGCAGATGTCCATGGCCGGGAAGAAGGTCGTCGTGGCGGACCGCTATTCGGTCCGCATCTACGGACCGGATACGGCGCCTCCGCCTCCTGAGCCAGCCCGCCGGCGGTCGGTCCGGCCCTAGGCGGCATCGCTGGCCGCTCCGCCACCGCGACCCTCGTGAGTGTGATGAAGGAGTTAGCCCGTTCGGTATAACGCTGTCATCCCGAGCGTGGGGGGGGGGAGCGGGGTGGGGGGGGGG
>JANMSA010001088.1:0-2467 GCA_031388865.1 Acidobacteriota bacterium
GTACTGCCCGAATTGCTGGCTCTGGTTATCAGCGAACTCGGCAACAGCGTAATCGAGCCCGTGTCGCCGGCGCTGCAGCGCCGGTGTGAGATCGCGGCCCGGCCACTCCGCGGGCGGCGTGACGCCGGCCCAGCGCAGGAACGTGGGCGGAAGATCGAGGCTCGAAGCGGCCGCGTCGGTCCGGCCACTCAGCCTGGCGAGCCCCGGCGCGCGCACGATGAGCGGCAGCCGCACCGATCCGTCATACGGCAGCACCTTGCCGTCCCATCCGCGTTCCCCCATCATGAAGCCGTTGTCGCCGACAAAAACGACAACCGTCTTGCGATCGAGGCGCCGTTCCTCCAGCGCACTGAGCAACCGTCCAACCTGCTCGTCCATGAAGCTGATGGCTTCGTAATAGCGGTTCCACGTGGTCGAGATCGGCTCTCCCCGATAGCCTGGCGGCAGGAGGTCCTCGCGGCTCTTGCCCGCGTACAGCTTCTCGATGTGCGGCGGGTTGGGCCCGAATGGGGCGTGCGGCGCGGTGAGCGCGAGCCACAGGAAGAATGGCTGGCGCCCCGCCTCCTCACTTTTCAGGAACTCGATCGCATCATGCGCGAAGCGCTGCTGGACGTAGCCGTCGACCGGCTTGCGCTCGCGGGATCGACCCTGCGCGAGCGGAAGGTTTTGGTAGGGGCCGCCGCCTCCCGGCAGCCAGGTGCGGACCTCGGCGAAGCCTGAGTCCCACGGCTCGGCGGGGAGGTGCCATTTTCCGACGAAGACCGTGTGATACCCGGCTTTCTTCAGGAGGGCCGGCAGCAGCGGGAAGCGCGCGAAACTGCCGGGCCGGGTGGCGTCGGGACGCTGATACTGGTTCGAGTACCAGCCGGTCCGGTGCGGTGGCAGCCCCGTCAGCAGCTGCGCGCGGCCGGGTGAGCACTGCGGCACGTGCATCGTGGCCTGGAGAAAGTGCACGCCCTCTCGCGCCAGGCGATCGAGGTGTGGCGTGATCACGTGGGGATTCCCCGCGGCGCCGAGGCCATCCCACCGGTGATCGTCGGACATGATGAAGACGATGTTCGGAGGTGGCGGTGCGCTGCCCGCGCCCGCTGCCGCGGCAAGCGCGGCGCAGAGCAATACGAGAATTGCCGTTCTGCGTATCATGGCGTCCCTCTTCCCGGTGCCAGTAAACCACAATCGTGCCTCAACGCCATGGTCCTCGAACCCCACCCGTTTGAGAGCGTTCAGAAACTGCCGTATAGTGCGCGGACGGAGGGCTCCATATGAGACGTCGCCACATGCTCATCGCCGTCTGGCTGGTCCTGGCGGCCGGGATGGGCACAACCGGACCGAACGCTCAAGCGGATCGAAAACCCAACATCCTCCTGATTGTCGGCGACGACATGGGGTACGCCGACATCGGGGTGCACGGAGCGACCGACATCCGCACTCCCCATCTCGACGCCTTGGCGCGGCACGGCGCGCGGTTCAGCAGCGGCTACGTCACCGGCCCCTATTGCAGTCCGACGCGCGCGGCGCTCTTGACGGGGCGATATCAGCAGCGTTTTGGGCACGAGTTCAACTCCGGTCCGCCGGAAACCGCTCCCGCCACGTTCGTGTTGCCGCTCACTGAAAAGACGCTGGCCGACCGGCTCAAGGCCGCCGGCTACCGGACGGGAATGGTCGGCAAATGGCATCTGGGATTCCGGCCTGAGCTTCACCCGATGAAGCGCGGGTTCGACGAGTACTTCGGGTTTCTCGGGGGCGCGCACTCGTACCTGGATTCGCGTGGAGACACGGCCAATCCGATCCTGCGGGGCACCGAACCGGTCGACGAACCGGCATACCTGACCGACGCCTTCCGGCGTGAAGCGCTCGGATTCATCGACCGGCGTGCAGCGGCCACGGACCCCTGGTTTCTCTATCTGGCATTCAACGCCGTCCACACCCCGATGCACGCCACGCCCAGCTACCTCGATCGCTACAAACACATCACCGACGAGCGCCGCCGCAGCTACGCTTCGATGATGTCGGCGATGGATGACGCCGTCGGCGCTCTGATTCAGAAACTGCGCGACCTCAAGATCGAAGAGCAGACGCTGATTCTTTTCGTGAGCGACAACGGCGGTCCACCAGTCAATGGTTCAAGTAACGGCCCGCTGCGCGGGCACAAGGCCTCAACGTGGGAAGGTGGCGTGCGTGTCCCCTTCCTGCTGCAGTGGAAAGGTCTGGTCCCTGCGGGCACGGTGTATACCCAGCCCATCATACAGATGGACCTGCACGCCACCGCTCTGGCCGCTGCGGGCATTCGCGATCAGCAGAAATTCAAACTCGATGGCGTCGATCTGGTGCCCTACCTCAAGGATCAGAAAAAGGGGTCGCCGCACGAGGCGCTGTACTGGCGCTTCGGCCCGCAGATGGCGATCCGGATGGGAGACTGGAAACTGGTCAAAGCGCACGAGGCGCGCGGGACCGCAGCAGGCGGATT
>JANMSA010000007.1:0-6615 GCA_031388865.1 Acidobacteriota bacterium
AGACGTGACGTCGCTCGGACTGGCCTTCTCGGACGCCCTGCGCCGCGCGAGGGAGTAGTCCGGTTGCTGGTTGGTTGCTGGTTGGTTGCTGGTTGCTGGTGACTCGTTGCTGGTTTCTGGTTTCTCGTTGCTGGCTGCGTCAGCGTAATTCGCGGGAAAGGTGTAGCCGCTGAAGGCGGCTTGCAGGGTAGCCTCTACGCTTTCGGAAAACCCAGCAATACGCCCAGGGCGATCGCGTAGACCGCCATCCCCCACAACAACAGCCGCAAGATCATCACCCGGACGCCCGCTCGCTCGATCAACGTCACCCCCCCCTCGATCGAGACCACAGACGCGGTACTCATCAGGAGCATGAAGTCGAGTGAGTATCGCGCGGTCACCCACCAGCAGGTCGCGAGGGCGAACAGCACCAGCCAGGCAGCTGCCATCACCGCGGTGGTGGCGTTGCGTGTCCGCGCCAGTCGAAGCGCGAAGAGGCTGCCCATGAGCACCAGAGGATTCAAGACACCGATGCCGCCGATCGGCTCCGGGTCGCCACCAAAGGAATTCGCTGCGTCCATCAGGTTCGTCCGCAATTCGACGAACGGAAAGGTGCTCTTCACACTCGGCGCCCAGAACAGATAGTGAATGATGTTGTTGATCAACCGCCGCGCGTCGGGCAGGTCACACAGACTGCAGATCGCGTGGCGCCACATCGGTTCATAGGAGATCTGGTACGTCACGCCCAGTTCCAGCACGTTCCCGAAGCGGGCATAGTTGTACGCGGCCACCGCGCTGCCAATCAGGGCGAGCGGAAGGGCCGCACCGAGCATCGCGCGACTGCTCTTCCGGACGATCAGCACCAGCGCCGTAATGGCCACGAGCACGATCAGATTCGGTCTCGTTGCGACCGCGAGAGCGAGCCAGAAGCCCATGAACACCGCGTGGCGCGCAGCTCCCGTTTCCGTCCATCGCAAGAGGGCGTAGGCCCACGTGGCCGTCATGGCCATCCCCGTCGCGATGGCGACCTCGTACGCGCGGACCTGAATGAGCGTGTACGGCACGACGTTCGCGATGCCGATGAGCAGAACCCACAGCTCGAAAGGAAGGAACAGCCGCCGGTCGCCGAGAGCACGCTTCGCAAAGGCGACACACATCAGGAACGCCCACGTCGACGCCAGCACCGCAACGAAAGCATCGGAGGGATACAGGCCCGAAAGCAGCCGAAGCGGGATATAGAACAACAGCACCGGCAGCGGAGAGAAGTAGAGATAGAACCTGCCGCGATAGTACGTGGCGTCCCACATCTCCCACTCCAGGCCTTGCGCCGCGCGGGATCGGAAGTCGTACGCGTTGACGACATCCTTCCATCGCGGGTCAGGCTCATACGCCATGTCCAGCCGTCCGTGCAGGAAGCCCTCTGCCAGGGCCGGGTAATAGGGCGCGAACCCTGTGGTGATCACCGTGACGTGCTCCGGGCGTATCCGCCGGAAAGTGAACGTGCCGTGACTCGCAAAATACAGGTAAGCCACGATGACGATGGTCACAGCGACTGGCAGCGACCACCGTCGCCTCAGTCCCGGCTTATCGAGGGTGGGGGCGCTCATGAATTGATGTCGCTCCATTTTCGCATGCGATACATTGAACGGGTGAAGCGCGACACCACGCCGCACCTTGCCGCTGCTCCGGGGCTCCAGGCCGCCTCCACTCCGGCGTGCATCGTCGTTCTATACGGGAGCGAGCTGGGTCGCCGCGTGGAGCTGACCCAGGGGGAGATCACGATCGGCCGTGATGATGACAATGCGGTCAGCGTGGAGCTCGAGACCATCTCGCGCCGGCACGCGCGCATCTTCGTCCGGGACCACGAGTACACCGTCGAGGATCTCGGAAGCACGAACGGAACGTTCATCAATGAGCAGGCCGTCCTCGCGCCGACGGCGCTGCGCAACGGCGATCTCCTTCGCTGCGGCGGCGCGGTCGTCAAGTTCATCGAGGGCGGGAACATCGAGGCTCTTTACCACGAGGAGATCTACCGGCTCACCATCACGGACGGCCTCACGCAGGTCGCCAACAAGCGTCACTTCCGCGACTTCCTCGATCGCGAGCTCGCTCGCGCAGCGCGTCATCAGCGCCCACTGTCGCTCGTGCTTTTTGACCTCGACCGCTTCAAGGACGTGAATGACCATCACGGGCATCTGGCGGGCGACCGCGTTCTGCAGGGGATTGCCTCGCTGGTCGCCGCGCAGGTTCGTCGCGATGAGTTGCTCGCGCGCTACGGCGGTGAAGAGTTCGCGGTGGTCCTGCCCGAGACGGGTCTCGACTCGGCAACCGCCTTCTGCGAGCGTGTCCGCCGGCAGGTCGAGGAAGCCACCTTCGATTTCGAGGGCCAGCCGCTGCGCGCAACGATCAGCGTCGGCGTCGCCGAGCTGTCTCGAAACGAAACGATGGACTCTCTCATCGCCCGCGCGGACGCGCGCCTTTACGAGGCCAAGCAGGGCGGCCGTAATCGCACCGCGGGCGGCGCGATCCAAGCGATGGAATGAACCAGGTTCCACGAACCGTGGAACTGAGCTCATTTTCCAGACCGGACCCCGCTCATCCCGCTTATGCTTGTTCTGCGAGGTGAACCTCATGAGAGCTCCCTTCCTCGGATTCCTGACTGTCGTTGCGGTGACACTCGCCCCGGCATCACTCGCTCAAAGCAACGTCGCCGTCGAGGTCGACGAGGTCATCGACAACCGCATCGCCCATGAGATGCTCACCGGCTCGCTGCAGCTGCGGGTGAAGTTGACCGGTACGGGCCTCGAGAAGGCCACCGCCGCGCGCGTGATCGTCAGGGAAGCGCGCGACGATCGCGGGACAGTCCTCGCCAAAGAAGCGGACGACCCGCCCGATTTCATGGGCCGCGAATACAACAACGGCATGGTCGCGATGTCCCTCGGCCCGCCTGCACGGGCCGCCAGTTCGGTGCGCGTCAAAGGATCGGTGGAGCTCTACGTACCGGGGCGCGATCCGAACTCCGTCGTCAAAATCGAAAAGGCGCTCTCGAAACTCGACAAGCCTCTGGTGAGCAAGGCCCTGAAGGCGGCGAAGATCGAAATCACGCCGCTTTCCCCTGCGGCTTTCGCGGCGAAACAGAAAGAGCGGAAGATCGACGAGGACGAGATCGCGAAGATCCAAGCCGAGGGGAAATCGCGAGGTGTGTCCGAGAAAGAGATCGCGCTGATGATTGGGCTGGCCAAAGCGTTCGAAAGCGACGACACCCCGCCCCAGGAAGGAACGGTGATCCTCTCCGGTGACGAGAGCGATTTCGACCGCATTTATCTCATCGAGATTCTCGGAGCCGACGGAAAGCCGATCGACCTTCCGGAGCGATCCTCCAGCACGCGAGGCGGCTCCACGCTGATGACCCTCGTGCCGCGGACACCGCCGCCTGCGAGCTCCACTCTGCAGCTCGCTCTCCTCACCGACAAATCACGGATGTCCTTTCCGTTCGAACTGACGATCGAGTTACCGTAATGAAAAAGACATTGTTCCTCGCCTTTCTGGCCTCATCGTTCGCAGCACTCGCGCAGAAACCTGTCGACGTCACAGTGCAGCAGGTCAACGACCGCCGGACGAACGGCTCCTTCGCGGAGCTCACCATCTCGCTGCAGTTGCCCAAAGTGCTTTCTTCGCAGGTGGCCTCGTCGCGCGTGCTGGTCAAATCCGCCGTCGACGACACGGGCCAGAGTCTCATCAAACCCGATATGCAGCCTCCCGAGCACGAGGCAAACATGAGCGGCGCCATGCGCCGTGCGGGCGCGGAGGACGGTCCAGTGAGCGTCTCGATGACGCTCGCGAATCCCTCGCGCAAAGCCGTGCGCGTCGGCGAAGTGCGCGGCGAGATCGAACTGTTCATGCCCTCGAAAGACCCGAACAGCGTGGCCGAGGTGGCGAAGTTTGCGTCGTTCTCCGGGAAGACGCTTTCGCATAAGGCGCTCAAGGCGAATGGCGTCGAGATCACGCTCGTCAGCGAGGCCCAGGTCGCCGCCGAGAAGAAGCGCATTGGCGACGCGAAGCGCAAAGAATACAAAGAGGCTGGCATCGAAGACGGCGAAGACCTCGAGAGCATGGTCAAAAGCGTGCTCGAGTACACGCTGAACTTCGAGCCGAGCGACGTGCCGGTGCGCGTCAAGGACCCGAACAAGCGCATCCAGGAGATCGCGTACGTGGACGCGGCCGGTGAAGTGAAGCAGGTCATGCTGGGCGATGCGGGTGAGGGGATGCAAAAGCTGGCCATCTGGGGCGATGCACCTCAGCCGGACTGGAAACTGCGCGTCAGCCTCAAGACCCCGAAGAATCTCGTGCGGCACACCTTCACGCTGAAGAACGTCGCGTTGCCGTAGCGCGGTAGATTGGCCAGGCCCTCCGCGACCTTGTCGCTGAGGGTTCCCCGGTCGCGTACCCTGGCAAGATGAACTCCGCCGATCAGCTGATCTACAGCGCATCGCTGCTCGCCGATGCTGGCGACGGGGAGGGTGCTCTGTCCGCGCTCGAGGATGCGATCGCTCTTTCGGAGGCTGCCGGATATCCCCTGCAGCTCCTGCGCGCTCGGCTGCTCCTCGGCGAGCTCATGCTGCGCGCGGGACTCCGGGAAGACGCAGCTGCCGAGTTCCGCGGTGTGCTGAGGGTCGCGGAGGACTTCGCCGGGGATCTGGACGTCGTGGATGAAGAGGTTGCCGCGGCGACCGAGTATCTCGCCGTGCTCGGCGGCGACGACGCGTCGTGAACCGGTGCGTTCTCATTGGCGCAGGGTCGTTTCTCATGGGCTCCGAAGACGGGCGCGATGACGAGCGCCCCGTGCATCGCGTAGAGCTGAGCGCATTCGAGCTTGGCGAGTGTCAGGTGACGAATACCGAGTACCTTCGATTTCTCGACGCGACGGCGGCCGTGGCGCCGCCGTTCTGGGAAGACCCTGTGTTCTCCGATCGCGCGCAGCCTGTCGTCGGCGTTTCGTGGCTGGATGCGGTCGCCTACTGCGAGTGGCTGAGCGGTGTGGAAGGGCGGCGTTTCCGCCTGCCGACCGAGGGGGAATGGGAGTGCGCGGCGCGCGGGGGAATGGCGGGGGCGCGCTATCCGTGGGGCAACGATCCTCCGCAATCGCGGAAGGACTACGCGAAGCGATGGTCGTCTGCACCGGAGCCAGTCGCGCAACAGCCTCCGAACGCATATGGCCTGTATGACCTCTGCGAGAACGTTCACGAGTGGTGCAGCGACTGGTATGGCGCGCAGTTCTACGCGGCGTCTCCCGAGCACAATCCGTGGGGGCCGGCATCGGGCTCGCGCCGCGTTTCGCGGGGCGGGTCGTGGCGTCACCAGATCAAGATCAGCCGATGCGCAGCGCGCTCCAGCATCGCGCCGCACCTGCAGTACGCGGACTACGGGTTCCGGATCGCCTGCGACCCGAAGGCGTGATCGAGAGGCAGATTCCGCACAACGCGCGGATGGTGAGCCCGGTAGGGATCGAACCTACGACCAATTGGTTAAAAGCCAACTGCTCTACCACTGAGCTACGGGCCCGGCCTGCTCGAAACTATTCCGCGGATGTCGTTGGCGTCCCCAACGGGATTCGAACCCGTGTCGTCGCCGTGAAAGGGCGATGTCCTGGGCCTCTAGACGATGGGGACACAAGGACAGCCGCGAGATGGACCGCGAGCGCCGCTCGCGGAGGTGGCAAGATACGGACGGCTTCCGGTCCTGTCAACCACGGGATTGCGCAACGCCTCGACCAGGGGACTTATTGCGATTCAAGGGCGGAGAAAGCGGCCGTCCTGGCGTTGCCGGAAGATCTCGCGGGTCTTCGAATCGATGCGCCAGCGTCCGAGCATCCGGCTGGCGTCACAGGTATCGACGACCTCCAAGGTGTATCCAACGTTCCGGTAGCCGCGGCTGGCCACACCGATGCAGCTCGCCGGCACTCCGTAGGGATCGCGGCGGTCCATGAAGTCGCGCAGGGTCGCGATGGCCTGCGACTCGCTGATCTCCGCGCTGCCTCGGCCTCTCGCCGGCTCAGAGTCAACTGGCGACGGCTCGCGCTCGGTGCGGACGGGCGCGGGTCTCACGGGCATCGTGCGCACTGGCTCGGAAGGCACTGGAATCGTTCGCTGAGCTGTTCTCTGCGCCGGGACTGCTCTGGGCGCGGGAGCAGGTATCCGTGGCGCGGGGGCGCGCTCAACCGGACGGGGGGCTCGCGTTGCCGGCGCTGGAACGCGCTCGACGCGAGCAGGCGCGCGCTCCACCGGGGCCTGCGACTCCTCGATCACAATCGGCGGCCCAACGTTCGGAGCCGCTTCGTTCGTCACCACATCGAAGGATTGCGACTCCTCGTCGTTCGGTACCTCCATGATCGTGGCGGTCTGCACGGTTCGGCTATCCGCTGTCGAGGTTCCCTCTCCGATTGTCTCTACCGCCGGCACGGGCGCGGCGGCGCGTTTCTCACCGCCAAAAGGCAGCCCTGCAAGCAACAGCCAGATCACGCCACCGACGACCAGCAGCGTCAGGGGAACGATCCACCAGACGCGCGTCTTCGGCCCCGCTGCCCCGCCGGGCGGCGGAGGTGGCGGCGGCTGAGGATCGGGGGTGCGGGGCTGTACC
>JANMSA010000062.1:0-9711 GCA_031388865.1 Acidobacteriota bacterium
GATCGCACAGACAACCGACAACCGACAACTGACAACGATTCCCCCGCCAACCGTCAACCGCCCCAGATCACAGCTCGTCAATCGACTTCGGCCAATCCACGTTCAGGAGCCGCGAGAGGGAGCGGTCGGCGAGAAGGCGGCCTCCGGTCTGGCAGCGGGCGCAGTAGTTGGTCTCGTTCTCCGCGTACACGATGCGCTGCACTGGCGAGCCGCAGTCGGGGCAGGGCTGGTTGTAGCGGCCGTGGACGGCCATCTCTTTTCTGAACGCGGTGACTTTCTCCGGGAAGCCAGTGCCGGTTTCGGTGCGCAGCCGATCGATCCATTCGTTGAGCACTGTCTGGGTTGCGGCGTACAGGCGCTGGATCTCCTCATCGGAAAGGTTCGTCGACATCTGCACGGGCGAGAGACGGGCGCGATGGAGGATCTCGTCGGAGTAGGCGTTGCCGATGCCGCTGAACGTTTGCGGATCAGTGAGCGTGCGTTTGAGGGTGTGGCGCTCGCTGGTCAGGGCGATGCGGAACTCGTCAGCGGTCATCGTCAGCGGCTCGAGCCCGCCGCGATCGTGTTTGCTGAGGGCGTCCTCGCCGCGCACGACGTGCATCGACGCACGCCGCTTCGAGCCCGCCTCGGTCAGAACGAGCGTTCCGGCGTCGAAGTCGAATGCTGCCAGGCCGACCTTGCCCGGAACCTTGGCGCCGGCGGCAAGCCACCGGAAGCGTCCGGCAATCATCAGATGGATCACCAGATAGAGATCGTCTTCGAGCTCGAGGACGATGCGCTTGCCGAGGCGCCGGATCGCCAGAACCGTTTTTCCCTCCAGTTCGCGGGGCGAAGGGTCGACGGTGCGAAGGACAAACGGACTGGCGAGGCGAACTTTGCGCAGACTCTGGCCAACCAGCCGCGACTGCAGGGCCTCGCGGTAGACGGTGACGTCGGGAAGTTCCGGCACGTGCTTCCCATTATCGGCCTCATGCGCACTTTCGGGATCCTGGTGGCCGGCTGGCTCGTCGGCGGCGCGATCATCGTCGCACTTGCAATCGGCAGCAACGCCGGTGCGCCGTGGAATGCGAGTGCCAAGGGTGGAAGCGCGGAGAATGGCGAGGGTTCAGCGCTCCAGACGGTGACTCGTACGGCGGCGGCCGTGGGGAGTGCTGCGCATCGCACGGCGGCGGGTCTCGGGGAGCCTATGCCTCGCAACGTGACTCCCATCGCCGCTGGGGAAATCGCCATTCCCGTGGCCGGGATTCGCGCCGTCGATCTGCGTGACACGTACCTGGAGGCGCGCGGAGGGAGTCGCATTCATCATGCGATCGACATCCTGGCTCCGCGCGGAACTCCCGTCATCGCGGCGGTCGACGGCACGATCGAGAAGCTCTTCACCAGCGCGGGCGGCGGCCTGACGATCTATCAGTTCGACCGTCGCAAGGAGCGCGTCTACTACTACGCGCATCTCGATCGGTATGCTGGCGGTCTCAGTGAGGGCTCATTCATCCCCCGAGGGACGGTGATCGGCTATGTGGGCACCAGTGGCAACGCGCCTGCAGGCACGCCCCACCTCCATTTCTCCGTGGAAGTGCTTCCTCTCTCGAAAAAGTGGTGGAAGGGCGAGCCTGTCAATCCCTACCCGTTGCTCACGACACTCCCTTCAGAGCCGCGATGATGTCCTTATCGCCGGGCGCGAGCTTCAGCGCGGCGGCATAGCTCGAGCGGGCGTCCGTTTTCTTCCCCTGTTCTTCTGTGGTGGCGAGTGAAGCTTGCCGGCCGCCGCGTGCTCCGCCGTAGCCCCGAGGAGCGGGAGGGACGCCAGTGGAGAAATGATGAGGGTGAGGCCCACTTTGCGCATATGTCCATGTGCGCAACTTGCCGCGCTTCAGTTTCGCCATAGAATGACTGCCCGCCGTATGAACATTGAGAGCCTGGCCCCGGAAGAATCCGCAGAGCGAGCCGCGATTCCGATCCTCGACGCGAACGACCTGATGCGAGTGTACGAGCGCGCACTCGCGGAGGGTCGGGCTTTGCTGTCCCGGATCGAAGCCGTTCCTCTCCAGGATGTGAGCGTCGAAAACGTCCTCGATCGCTGGGACGAGACCGCCACGATCCTCGAGGATGCGTTTGGCCCGATCTCGCTCCTCAACAGTGTGCATCCCGACTCGGAGGTGCGCGATGCAGCCGACGTCGCGCTCGTTCAGGAATCGAGCTTCCTCACGGACGTTTTCCAGAACGAGGCATTCTACGAGCGAGTGAAGAGCGTCGTGCCGCACTCGGTCGCTGAACGCGAGATGCGGAAGCATCTGCTCGAGGCGTTCGAGGACAGCGGCGTCTCCCTCCCTCTCGAGAAGCGCCAGCGCTTCAAGGAGATCTCCGACCGGCTGACCGAACTGGGGCAGGAGTTTGCGAAGAATGTACGCGAGAACGCCACGCGGCTGCGCTTCACAGAGGAAGAGTGCCGCGGCCTCCCTCAAACCTGGCTGGACCGCATGTCTCGCGATGAGGACGGCAACATCGTCGTCGGCTTCGACTATCCGGACTACGTGCCCTTCCTCATGAACGCGAAGGATGAGGACGCAAGGCGACGTTACTGGACGGCGAACACTCTGCGCGGGACCGCGCAGAACCTGGATGTGCTCGACGAGATCGTCGCCCTGCGCAGGGAAATCGCCGTTCTCTATGACGTGCCGAGCTACGCGCACTACGTGACCAAACGCCGCATGGTGGAAAGCCCGGACACGGTGACGAGCTTCCTCGACGACGTGCGCAATGTCGTGACGGAAGCCGAGCTTCGCGATCTGGCACAGCTGGCGGAGACCAAAGCGGAGCTCACCGGGACGACGCCGGAAGAGACGCGGATCAACCGCTGGGACGTCTCCTACTACCGCGAACGCCTGCGGGAACGCCGCTTCGCGATCGATCAGGAAGAGCTCAGAAAGTTCTTCCCAACCGAGCCCACGGTCCGCTGGATGCTGGACATCAGCGAGCGGCTCTACGGCGTCCGCTTCGAGCGCGCTAACGTGCCGGTGTGGGACGAGGACGTGCTCTACGTCGACGTCAAGGACGCCGCCACCGGCACCTTCCTCGGCGGCATCTACCTCGATCTCTACCCACGAGACGGCAAGTACAAACACGCCGCCGCCTGGCCCGTACGCGGTGTCAGCCGTCGCACCGGACGCAAGCCCATCAGCGCGCTGGTGACGAACTTCAACCGGCAGGGGCTTACGCACGACGAGCTCGAGACGCTGCTCCATGAGTTCGGCCATGTTCTGCACGGGGTGCTTTCCGACACCTACTACCTCGCGCACGCCGGGACGAGCGTCCAGCGCGATTTTGTGGAGGCGCCTTCGCAGATGTACGAAGAGTGGGCCAGCCGGATGGAAAGCCTGTCCCTGCTGCGCGATCACTGTGCAGACTGTCCTGAGGTCGACGAGTCGCTCGTGGAGAGGCTCAACGCGGCGAAGAAATTTGGCGCGGGCATCGACTACGGCCGTCAGCTCCTCTATGCGGCGTACGACATGGCGCTCTCGAACGAGCAGCCGGGCCGCTCGCTCGCAACGTGGAGGCGGATGGAAGGGGAGACGCCGATGGGCTACGTCGACGAAACGCAGTTCCCCGGAACTTTCGAGCACATCGCATCCGGTTACGCCGCCGGCTACTACGGCTACATGTGGGCCAAGGTGATCGCCCTCGACCTGGTGGCCACTTTCGGCGCGGACCTGATGAACACCGAGGTGGGCCGCCGCTTCCGGGAGATGATCCTCAGCCGCGGCAGCGAAGAACCGGCCCGCGACCTCGTCGAGCGTTTCCTGGGACGCTCCGTCGCCAGCGACGCCTTCTTCGAGCATATCCGCGGGGACTAGGCTCAAATTGACAAGGACGCTTGACAAAGCGTCAAGTCGAGGAGGAGTGATGGAGAACCGGCTGCGCGTGCTCCGCGCGGAGCGACGCTGGTCGCAGGCCGAGCTCGCCGATCGCCTCGGCGTGTCCCGCCAGACCGTCAACGCCATCGAGACCGGCAGGTACGACCCCAGTCTGCCGCTGGCGTTCTCCATCGCGCGGATGTTCGAGCTCAGAATCGAGGAAGTGTTCCTGCGGGATTGAGGATTGAGGATTGAGGATTGAGGATTGAGAAGCCCAGATCTGCATTCTGCGGTCCTGATCCTCAATTTTTCAGGGAGACCTCGGCGGTCCCTGTGGCGACGATGCGCACGCTGAGCGTGTTCGGGAGGGGGGTGACGGCGGTGGGCTCGATCGCATCCGCGCGGCCGCGGAGGGTCACGCCGGGCGCGAGCTGGCGGTTCAGTGCGCGGGTCACCTCGGCCCGCACCTGCGCGATCTGGGGTCCGAGCGGGAAGCGGGTGCTCTGGCGCAGTCGGGCTCGGATCGACTCGTGTGCCGCGCGCTCGGCGATGCGCGCGAAAAGGCCGCGGCGCTTCGGGTCGAGCGAGTAGTCGAGATCCGGGATCACGACGGTTGAAGTCGCTGTCTCGAAGCGGGGTGTGCCTTCGAGGAACACCACGCCCTTGTAGTTGCGGAGGCGCCCGCCGCGGTAGTCGATGAGTGCCTCGATGAGCACGCGTCCATTGGCCGCGGGAGCGAGGCGGATGGACGTCAGCGTGAGCGGTTTTCCGTTCACGGGATACGTTTTGCCGGCGAAGTCGCGGGTAGCCAGGCGGCTGGCCTCGTCGTAGGGCAGTTCGAGATCGAAAGGCACGCGGATGCCCGCGGATGGTGAGGTGAGGGCGCCGCTGGCAAGTCGGGGGAGAGGGCGGCGGGTGGCAACGGGTCTCTCGCCGACGACGACGCGGGTCTTTGCGCGAAGGATCAGCGTGGTGGTGATGATGTCCTGCGCGCCGGTGACCGGGGACAGTGCGACCTCGGTCGGGTCGAGCACGAGCCAGGTGCGCGGCGCGAGCTCGAAGGGGGTCTGTAGCGCGGTCCAGATCTGCGCTGCCTGCGGCTTGACGTCGGTCAGCGCGGGGATGTTGCGGTCGATGATGCGCGCGGCCTCGCCGAGCTGCTGCTCGATCACCGGCGCGACAAAAAGGCGCGTGATGTCGAGGTCGAGCCAGGTCACGGCGCATGGCCTGGCGTAATGGACCGGCAGCAGGCGGGTGGTGGAGCGCAGCCGCCACGATGGATCCCAATCCAGTTTCGTATGCAGTTTGATGTCGGCGAGACGGCGGGCCTCTCCGTAGCCGCAGGAGATGCATGGGAATCGGCCGCGGCACGCCTGTAGCGCGTAGCGCACGGTCGTCGACGAATGCAGTCCCGCGCCGATCATCGTCAGGCGGATGGGATCGCGAGCAACGTCGTACTCGATGTCGATGCCGCGCTCGCGCCCCGTGCCTGCGAACTGTTTCTCCACGCGGGCCTCGATCTCCGGGACGAGCGAAGAAAGGCTGGTGCGGATCGGCACTGCGATGGCCGAGAGCTCCGGCGCCGGCTGAGCGCAAGCCGGCCATGCAACAATAAAGACGAGCAGCGGGAAGAACGCGCGCCGCGCGAACGCTCTACTGAACGTCATCATGTCCGATACGACCACTCGTGGCATCCGTGTCGAAGTCGAGAGCGAGTTTCTTGCCGATCGCAGCGATCGCCAAACGTATACCTTTGCGTATCACGTGCGCATTTCCAACGTCGGTGAAGAAACTGCGCAGCTCGTCAGTCGCGAGTGGATCATCACCGATGCCGACGGGAACGTCGACACCGTGAAGGGCCCCGGTGTCGTCGGCGAGTATCCCGTTCTCGATGCGGGCGAATCCTACGAGTACACAAGCTTCTGCCCTCTCCCCACCGCCTTCGGCACGATGCAGGGCGCCTACACCATGCGCACGCGTTCCGGAGAATCGTTCGAAGCGACCATCGACCCGTTCACGCTCGAGGTGCCCGGGGTGGTGAATTGAAGGGGTGGTTCCTTCCGCTATTCTTCGCCGCGCTGGCGATCGTCTTTGGAATCGCCGTCTGGATCCGGATCGCGTCCTACGACGAGGACGTCACTCTCGCCGAGGTGAAGGGCGGAATCGAAGCTCCGGCTGCCGCCGGAGCCGTGCTGCCCGCGCAGGGCCGTTCTGATGAGCGGGCCGACCCGGGTACGATTCAGGAACTGACCAGCCCGGAGGCGAGCACAGCCAGCGCTCGCCAGCAGCGGTATGAGGCCCTCCTCCGCGCGGGAGGGCCTTCCGCTCCCGCTCCTCCTCCCGAGCCCGAGGCGCCGAAGGAATCACTGATGGACCGCGTGGTGAATCCGATCGCCAGCGCGCTCGGGATTCAGCGTACCAGACCGGCAGTCACGGTGGCCGCCGCGCCTCCTCCAGCTCATTTACAGCCGCGCAACCCGGGTCCGGCGACCGAGAGGCGCGGCGGTGAATCGCCGGGTGAGGAACCCAGACCGCGGAAAGACGACGACCCGGAGACCGACACGATGGCGCCGCAGCTGCTCGGCGCCATGTTCACCCCCGCGCAGGTGCAGGACGACGCGGAGACGATGTTCGCCGTCAACGTCAATGACAACCTCTCGGGAGTGCGCAGTGTCTCGGGTGTGATCGCCAGCCCGAGCGGCGCGCTGCAGGGCTTCGCCTGTCAGCGGGAAGGGGAGACCGACCGGTTCGTCACGCGCATCAAAGTCCCGAAAGATGCAGCCGAAGGGATCTGGGTGGTGAAGTACCTGACGCTCACCGACAACGCGAACAACAGCGTCAATCTCAATCAGGCGACGGGTGCGCTGCCGCCCTCGGCGAGCTTCCGGGTCGCGTCGTCAGCACCGGATTCCGCAGCGCCGGTGCTCAAGTCGGTGTATCTCGAGAAACGCTCGATGAGTGCTGGCGAGAAGAACACGGTCTTTGTGCAGGCCGAGGACGACAGATCCGGGGTCTCGCTCGTCAGCGGTGTTTTCGTGAGCCCGTCGAAGCAGGCGCGCATCGGTTTCGGATGCCGGACAGGTCAGGGCGGCGCGTGGGAGTGTACGGTCTCGCCGCCGGCGTGCCTCGACTGCGGCGCGTGGCAACTCGAGCAGATCCAGTTGCAGGATAAAGCCAACAACATGGCCACCTTCCGCGGGGACAACCAGCTCGTCAGTCAGATCGCTCTCGACATCTCCGGCGACAAGTGCGACGCCGGTCCTCCGGCGATCCGCGCGCTCAGCGTCGAGCCCCCCGTCGTGTCCAACAGCGAGGGAGGGACGATCAACATCACCGCGATCGTCTCCGACGATGCGTGCGGTGTGGCCAGCCTCAGCGGTCAGGCCATCCCTGCAGATCCGACGGGCGGGCAGAGGATCTACTTCTCATTTGATCCCTCGCAGGACGGAACGAACTTCTTCGGCCGCATCGCGGTGCCCCGGCACGCCGCGAAAGGCATCTGGACCATCGGCTGGATCCAGGCCCTCGACAAAGGCCACAACCTCAAAGCGTACTCGGCGCAGGATCCGGTGCTGTCGAGGGTGACGTTTCAGGTGGAGTGAGCGCGCGCGCTTCGCCGCTGCGCGTGGCTGGTTGCTGGTCGTCTGCGGGTCTACGGCTGACCGCGGTTCTGGTGGGACTCTCACCGTTCTCGGCGATCGGCCTTTTATCCAGCTCTCGCCCCGCTGCAGATCCTTGCGAACCCCCATGAACAACCAGCAACCAGTGACCAGCAACCTGAGCGTTCGAGGCATCCGCCGCGAGAAGCGAAGATCGTGGAACTTTTTCTCATGAGGCCCGGTTGTCGGTCATCGCTTGGCCGTGACACACGCGCGCTTTTTCGGTACCATGCGCGTCCCAACCGTTCTCACGACCGAGAACCAATCACTGAAAGGTAACGCACACTCCCATGAGTCAGTCGAGAGAGAACGCCGAGGCTACGTCTTTTGCCGAAGCGATGGAGAATCTGGACCTTAAAACCCCTCAGCAGGGTGAACTGCTCCGCGGCACGATCGTGTCGATTTCGGGCGAAGACGCCTACATTTCCTACGGGGGTCCATCCGAGGCCGTGATGGAGACTGCGGAGCTCGAGGGTCTCGATGTCGGGGATTCGATCGAGGCGACGGTGGTCAAGACCGGCGCTGAGCTGCGGGTCTCCCGGAAGCTCATCAAGGGACGAGCGTCGCTCGACCAGCTGCGCACGGCATACGAAAACCGTCTTCCCGTCGAAGGAAAGGTCACCGGCCGCAACAAGGGTGGGTTCGAGGTGAGCGTCGGCGGCATGCGCGGCTTCTGCCCGTTGTCGCAGATCGCCCTTGGCAAGATCGAGAACCCGGACACGTTCGTGAACCAGACCATCGAGTTCCGCGTGACCGAGCTTTCCGATGATGGTCGCCGCATCGTAGTTTCCCGCGCCGCCCTTTTGAAGGAAGAAGCTGCCGACCGTGCCTCGGAAACACGAGGCCGGATCGTCGTTGGCGCCGAGCTCACGGGCCGCGTCAAGACCCTCACGCCCTTCGGCGCGTTCGTCGACCTGGGCGGGATCGACGGTCTCCTCCATGTTTCGGAGATGAGCCGCCGCCGCGTCACCGATCCCAAGGACGTCGTCCAGATCGGTCAGGAAGTGAACATCAAGGTCATCAAGATCGAAAACGACGGGAAGCGCATCTCGCTGTCGATGAAAGATCAGGAGCCCGATCCCTGGTACGACGTGGCGGGACGCTACGTTTCCGGAACGGAATTCACCGGTCGCATCGTTCGCTCCACCGACTTTGGCTACTTCGTCCAAGTGGAGCCGGGTGTCGATGGTCTCGTGCACGTCTCGCAGCTTCCGCACGGCATCAAAGCCGGCGATGCGGAAGTGGCGATCGGCACGACTGTTCAGGGCTGGGTCCGCGAAGTCGACCCGTCCAAAAAGCGTCTCTCACTCTCGCTGCGCGCTGTCGCAACGAACGATCCGTGGGAGACCGCTTCGCAGCGCTACTCGATCGGACGCGTCGTCGAAGGTACTGTGGATCACGGCGCCGCGCCCGGCATCTTCGTCGAACTGGAGCCCGGTCTGACCGGCCTCATCCCGAACTCGGAGATCGGCGCCCCGGCCGGCTCCGATCCCTCCCAGCTCCATCCGGCAGGCGAGAAGCTGATGGTCCGCATCATGAGCATCGACCCGCAGCGCAAGCGCATCTCGCTCAGCCATGAGGCGGCCAAGGCGGCCGCGGAGCGCGAGGAGTATTCGAAGTTCATGGACGAGCGGAATGACGAATCCGCAGGCGAGTCCGCCATGGCGCTGGCCTTCAAACGCGCGATGGAAGGCAATAAGAAGTAGAGCCTCCTCAGCAGAACGATTCCTCGAACGCCGGCCTTCATGGCCGGCGTTTCGTTTTACGGTGGCTTTTTTGGCCTTCGAGTCTACGAGTCTTCGAGTCTTCGAGTCTTCGAGTCTTCGAGTCTACGAGTGGTTGTTCGAACTTGCCAGGTCCGGTCTCAAAGCCTCAAAGTCGTAAAGTCTCAAGGTGCGTTCGCTCCCTCTTTGAGATTTACGACCTTGAAGACTCGAAGACTCGAAGACTTGAAGACTCGAAGACTTGAAGACTTGAAGACTCGAAGACTTGAAGACTCGAAGACTTGAAGACTCGAAGACTTGAAGACTCGAAGACTTGAAGACTTGAAGACTCGAAGTCTCGAAGACCGTATGACTTGAAGACTCAAAGACTCGGATGAGCCGCTACCTCCGCCAGACGACACTTCCCGAATTCGGCGCGGCCGGCCAGGAGAAGCTGCGCACATCGTCGGTTCTGATCGTCGGCGCGGGCGGGCTCGG
>JANMSA010000094.1:0-1791 GCA_031388865.1 Acidobacteriota bacterium
TCGGGCGAGGAAAGCGAAGAGCTGACATGGGCGCTGTCTACATGCGCCGGCCAATGTGCGTGCGCCAATAGGTTTCTTGCACCCATCGAGTGCATCCGCTCGTTCCCGGTGCGCCAATATCGAGGGGCGCTCCAGCCTGGAGCCGCCAGGTGGGGAGCGGCTTCAGGAGCGTGGTAACTGCACTCGCGGGGGAACACTACCCGCGGCTGGATCAACCACCACTGGGCGCCGTGAACTGCTTCAGAAACTCCGCGGTCTGATCCTTGCTGAGCTTGCCCGTTTTCTTGGTGTCCATCTTATCGAACATCTTCTCCATGTGCTTCACCATCTCGGCCTTGGACATCATCCCGTCGTGGTCCATGTCGCATGCCTTCATGAACGCGTCCATGTTCACCTTCTTCGTGTCCTGCGCGAAGGCCAAGGGTGCGACCGTGAGCGAAATAGCAAGCATCGATCCTGCGAGTGCATTCAGGAGTTTCATTTTCATTGATCCTTGAGTGATTGATGAGAGACGTTTGGAGATGGTGCGCGGAAATGCTGACCGGGTCTGTGTGGTGGCGAACATAAGGATGGCAAGACTTTCCCTGCGGACGCAAAGGGCCTTGTGTGAGCTCTAGAACCAAGCCCTTATGCCGATAACCGCCGCCGTCGCCCGCACGTCTTCGCCTCGGCTTCGCGCCATATCAGCGGTATCGCCGACCTTGCGGGACCAGGTGACCCCGACGTAAGGCGCGAACTCGCGCTTGATCTCGTATCGCAGGCGCAAGCTGAGCTCCACGTCGTTCATGCCACGGCCTACGCCGCGCGCTGCATGGGCCCTGGTCGAGAAGTTCGAATCGATTCGCGACTGCAGGATCAGCCGTTGCGTGAGCAACTGGTCGTACTCTGCCTCCAGGCGGCCCAGAGTCGTTCCGCGACGGAAAAACAAACTTGCCTCGACGTTGAACCAGTAGGGGGCAATCCCCTGGACCGCAAGGACGCCGTAGTCCTGTGTCGGCCCCGGGCGTATCTGGCTGCGCACCCCGCCTTGCAAGTGCCAGAAGGGTGCGATTCGCCTAGCATAGAGGACTTGCAGGTCAGATTCCTCGGTACGTCCGCCAACGAATCGCTGGCCTTCCGACTTCAGCCATAGCTTGTTGTAGTCTCCGCCGAACCATCCCTGGGCGTCCCAGAATTGGGAGTCCGCGCCTTTTGCGGCTCGATATTCCAGGCGATCGAGCAGGAGGAAGAGGAAGGGCTCCCGATCCGCGACCGGACTGGGCCACTCCCTGGGCGGCAAAGGGAAGCGATCGTCCTGCGCTTGGGCCAAGCCTGCGGCAGCCAACAGGAGCAGGAGCAGGGCGCCTCTCATGATGCCCTCCGGCCCGAAGGCGCCGACACGTTCACGAAGCGGAACATGCCGACCTCCATGTGATACAGGATATGGCAGTGAAAGGCGAAGTTTCCCGGCTCGTCATAAGTGAAGTCGAAGGAAAGCCGTTCCGCGGGCTTTACGTTGATCGTGTGCTTGCGCGGCTTGTACGCGCCGGCGCCGTTGTCGAGCTCCATGAAGACCCCGTGCAGGTGCATGGGGTGCTCCATCATCGTGTCGTTGACGAGCGTGATCCTCACGCGCTCACCGACACGGACCGCGGGCTGATCCCCCGATTCGGAGAACTTGAGTCCGTCGAGGCCCCAGATGAACGCTTCCATGTTGCCGGTGAGGTGCATCTCGATCTCGCGGCTCGGCGGGCGCGTATCGCGCGAAGGCTCCAGCGATTTCAGGTCGTTGTAGACGAGCACGCGGTGCCC
>JANMSA010000101.1:0-8560 GCA_031388865.1 Acidobacteriota bacterium
CGTGGGGAAGTTCCTGTCGAGAAGCCCGTGCTGGTTGACTCTCGATGCAGTTCATTCGAGAGCCTTCTCCCCCGCAACGGGGGAGAAGGTGCCGAAGGCGGATGAGGGGGTCCCCCGTGGCAGAACGCGCGGCGCAAAGACGCCGCGCTACAGCTCTTCCTTCTCCCGCTCCAGCGCTTCCCACTTGCCGGAGAGCAGATCGATCATCGATTTGAGGTCATGATTCTGCTGCTGGATCTTCCTCACGCGCTCGCCGTCGCGAAAGACTTCCTGCGAACAGAGGAGCAGTTCATTGCGCTCCCGCTCTCCCTCCGCTGACGCGATGCGCGCCTCGAGTTGCGCGAGCTCTTCGTCGATCTTCCGGGTCCGCTTCTCCCGTCTCTTCTGTTCCGTGCGATCGACCACCGGTTTCGGTGCAGGGTCCTGCCGTCTGGGGGGAAGCTCCTTGGCCACCGCGAGTACGACCGGCGGCGCGGGGACCGCGGCGCCGGCCTTGAACCGCTCCACGAGGTCGCTGTAATTGCCGCTGTACACCTCGCCCTGACCATCCTCCACGAGGATGATGTTCTCCGCGACGCGATCGATGAAGTATCGGTCGTGCGACACGACGATGAGAGCGCCGGTGAAGTTCTCCAGCGCCTCTTCCAGCGCCTCCCGCGTGTAGATGTCGAGATGGTTGGTCGGCTCGTCGAGCAGCATCACATTGCCGCCGGCGTACATGATCTTCGCCAGCGCCAGCCGTCCCCTCTCACCGCCCGAGAGATCCCTGGTCTTCTTGAAGGAGTCGTCGCCGACGAATGAGAAACGCGCCAGATACGACCGCACCTCTTCCTCGGTCTGCGAGTGATCGAGGTTCCAGACTTCGTCGAGGACCGTGCCCTTCGGGTTCAGGTCGCCGAGGGTCTGGTCGTAGTAGCCGACCTGCACGTTGTGACCGTAGAGGACCGCACCGTCGAGTACCGGAAGGCGCGCAGCGAACGTCTTCAGAAGAGTCGATTTGCCGGAGCCGTTCGGCCCCATGATCGCGTAGCGCTCGCCGCGGCGGACCTGCAGCGAGAAGTTCTCGACGACGCGCTTCTGGCCGTACCCGGCGGCGACGCGATCGATCGTCAACGCTACAGCGCCCGAACGGGCTCCTCCATCGAGGTTGAACTTCGCGAGCGTCTCGTCCGTCTCCGGCCGCTCGAACTCGTCCATCTTGTCCAGCATCTTGCGGCGCGACTTGGCCTGCTTCGTCTTCTGGCCGGCGAGGTTGCGGCGAATGAAGTCCTGCGTATCGGCGATCAGCTCCTGCTGCCGCTCGTAATCCTTTGCCATCTTCTCCATCCGCTCGGCGCGGAGCTGAAGAAACTTCTCGTAGTTGCCGGGGTACTCGATGAGCTTCCCGTGTGCGAGCTCCACGATCTTCGACACGGTCCGGTTCAGGAACGTACGGTCGTGCGAGATCAGCAGGTAGCTGCCCTTGAACTCCTGCAGGAACTCCTCGAGGAACTCGATGCCCTTGAGGTCGAGGTGGTTCGTCGGCTCGTCGAGGAGCAGCAGGTCGACTTTCGTGAGCAGCACGCGCGCGAGCATGGCCCGGTTCTGCTGACCGCCGCTGAAGGCGTGGATGGGACGCTCCCATTCGGACTTGTCGGCGAACCCGACGCCTCCCAGCACGCGCTCCACGAGAGCATGCAGGTTGTACCCGTCCGCGTGCTCGTAGTCGTGTTGCAGCTCCGCATACTTTTCGAGCAGCCGCTCGTGTTCGGCCTCGGACTTCGTCGCATCGGCGAGGTCGTGCTCGATCGCTCGCATCCTGCGGTCGATGACCAGTACATTGGCGAAGGCCGTCTCCACGAAGTCGAACAGCGACATGCCGGGCTCCGCCTCGAGATGCTGCCCGACGTGGCCGAGAGTCATCCCGTTCGCGCGCAGGATCTGCCCGCGATCCGGCTCCTCCTGCTTCAGCAGCAGGCGAAAGAGGGTGGTCTTCCCCGCGCCGTTCCGGCCGACCAGCCCGACGTGCTCACCGGGGTTGTGCTGCCAGGTGACGCCCTTGAGGATGTCGTGCGGGCCGTAACTTTTCTCGATGTCTTCGAAGCGGTAGAGCATGTGCGGAGCGAGGAACGATGAATTGCCGCAATTCGTTCCAGAGGCGACGAGGGTCCCCCCCCGGCCGTGTTGTCAGTGGTCAGTTGTCGGTTGTCTGCGGTTTCGCATCCCGGGCCGGGGTTGCGAGCGCCGTCCAGGAGAGAGATCCCGGAAGACCGAGCTGCTAGACGCAGGACGTCGCGCCGCCCCCAAGCAGGAGGATCGCTATGACAACGGCGCTAGGACGCGTGCGCACGCTGTTAACCTTAGAACATGCGTCTGGCCGTCAACATTGATCACATCGCCACGATCCGGGAAGCGCGCAAGACCGACGAACCCGATCCGGTGGCCGCGGCTGTTCTCTGCGAGCTGGCCGGTGCGCAAGGCATCACAGTTCACCTGCGCGGCGACCGCCGCCACATCCAGGACCGCGATGTCGAACTGCTCCGCCGCACCGTCACCACGCGCCTGAACATGGAGATGGCCGCGACCTCGGAGATGGTGCGCATGGCCCAGACCATCAAGCCGCACCAGATCACCATCGTGCCCGAGCGGCGCGATGAGGTGACGACTGAGGGGGGTCTGGACGTCGTGTTGCATTCGGGAAACGTCGAGAAGGCGGTCGCTCAACTGCTGGATGCGCGCATCGAGGTGTCCATCTTTGTCGATCCCGACCTGGAACAGATCCGCCATTGTCACAAGCTGCGCGCGCCCAGGATCGAGCTGAACACGGGCAAGTACGCCGACGCCTGGAAGGAAGGCAACTGGGCGGCGGAACTGGACAAGATCGCCACGGCTGCGCGCGCCGCGAAGAAACTGGGCATGGTCGTGTACGCCGGACACGGCCTCACCTATCGCAACATTGACGGCATCGTGACCATCCCGGAGATCGAGGAGCTGAACATCGGGCACTCGATCATCGCGCGGGCGGCGCTGGTCGGTCTCGAGCGTGCAGTACGGGAGATGGCGGAGCTGCTGCGAGCACCGCGGAGACTGCCGACGGTCAAGTAGCCAGATCGTCTCTTCTTGCGCTCCCGGAATTCGTGATCGGTTGTCAGTTGTCAGTTGTCTGCGCCTCTTCGCGCATTCGGCCCGGACAACTGACAACCGACCACTGACAACCTCGACCGGGGAACGCCTCCTCCGCGCCGGAAGCTCAGGTCTTCAGCTCGGCCAGCCTGCGCCGCAGAGAGCGCCCACGCGAGGCGTCGCGCGTCGCGGAGAATGTCTCTTCCTCGTACAGTGCAACGATCGGCTCAAGCTCGGCCGCGGCTTCCGGGCGTTGCTCGCGCAGCTGCCGCAGCGCATCTTCCATCGTCATCGCCGCTCCGACCACGATGCCTTGCGCCGCGAGGTACTCGGCGAGGAAATCGAAGGCCCTTCGGCGACGACGACGCAGGAGTAAAACTGCCAAGCCTGCTGCGACGATGAGGACCATCAGTGTGCCGGCGTCCGTACCCACCAGGTTACCGGCTCCGCTGCGAAGGCGGTCGCGCAACGCCTGGAACTGTGCGCTCGTCCAGGTGAAGGCGTCCGTGAACAGCTCGATCTGGTCACCGAGGCCGAAGGTGAGGACGTAGCGGTCCCAGAAGAAGGTCAGGGAGTCGCCGAGCGCAGCGACGAACACGCGCACGGGATTGGACTGCGCGGCGCCAGGACGCAGATCCGCCGGCGTCGCATCGAACGTCATCCAGCGCGTACCGTCCCACACTTCGGTCCAGGCGTGCGCATCTTCACGGCGGATGGCGTAGTAGCCGGTCAGCGGATTGAACTGGCCGCCGTAGAAGCCGCCAGCGATGCGCGCCGGCACATCCACCGCGTTCAGCAGCGCCACCATCCCAGCCGCGAAATACTCGCAGTGGCCGCCGCGGTCCACGAGCAGAAACCGCTCCAGCGACTTGGGTGGCGCAGAAAGACTGTTCGGGATGAAGCGGAAGTTGCGGAGCATGAATTGCTCGATCAGGCTGGCCTTCCGCGCCACGTCCTGCTCTCCGCCCACAATCGTTCGGGCCAGCGTCTGCACCGCGGGCGAGATCGGATAGCCACTCATGCGCACTCGCGGCTCTCGCAACGGCTGAGTCTCGACGGACATCCGTACATTCAGCGTCAGCGGCGGATCGTCGTAGGTGTAGTACGTCTCCGGCGCAGCGCCTTCGTAAAGGGTCTGCATGCCTTCGATCTGGTACGTGCCCGGCGGGAGGAACATCTTCCCCTTGAGTGTCCGCAGTTGCACGACGGCCGGGCGTTCGAGTCCGCCGGCACGACCGATGTGATGGACACCGCCGCGCCGCGGAACTTCGCGCAGCCCGCGGAGGTTCTGGCGCCACTCGCCCTCGTGGTAGCGGTCGTAAAGCATGCCCCGCAGCCGGACCGGGGTGAAGGCGTCCCGCGCCGCGGCGTCGATCCACACACGCGCCACTACCGTCGCATCCGGCGGCGTCGACAATGGGCGATTGAGGTTGATGGTGTCGCTCAGCGACGTCGACCCTCCCGCCAGAGGACCGCCGAATCCGCGTACGAGTGGGTTGCGAAGCCGGGGCAGCAACGGAAACAACAGCGTGCCGAAAGCAATCGCGCCCACCAGGTAGAACACGGCCGTGCGGGCGGTGGGCGGCTCCCCGTATTCGTGCCCGAGGACGCTGGCCGTCTCCAGGTGGCTGATGTACATCAGCTGGCGGAACACGAAAAACGCGAACAGGAACACGAACACCACGATCGTGATGTGGGTCGACGTGGCCAGACTGGCGATGAAGATCAGCGACGCCGTCATGACGCGCTGCGCGTGATTGTTCCGGTGCACCGCCTCGATGGGCTGATACGCGGCGATGAACAGGACCAGATGCGTGGACGCTGCGATGGCGCTGCGCGATAAAAAGACGGCGTCCACGACATAGAAGGGAACGTACGCCACCGCCAGCCAGCGCATGATCCGCGCGGGGATGAGCTCCGGACCTCTGCCCATGGCCACACGCAGAACGATCAGCCCCATGACGAAGTGGAAGAGGATCAGTGACAGCTGCGAGACCGCGAACGTGAAATACAGCGGCACGGCAGCGAACATCGGCAGAAGCAGCGTCTCGAGCTCACGCGCTTTTCGCGTCACGCTGCCCTCCGGACACCGAGAACACCACCGAGTTCCGATCCACGACCTGATGCACGGGCTCGTGCGAGGCCTCTACCAGAGCGAGGGCTCGGAACAACGGCGCCGCTGGCTCGTGCTCGCGCGTACGCACGGTGACCCTCGGCAGCGACAGCCTCACGTCGAACCCACGCTCCACCGCCTGGTACACGAACGTCGCCGCCTCGGAGATCATGTGCTCGAGCTGCTCCTCCGTGACGCCCTTCGGCTGGTGCGGATCGACCACGACGTGCACGGACGTCGAGGCCTCCGCGTCGGTCTGCTTCATGATCCAGCGCCCGAGGCTGGCCGATTTCTTCCAGTGCACCTGGCGGAGCGAGTCGCCGCGTGCGTACTCGCGAAATGAGTGGATCTCGCTGCCGGGTCCAGGCCGGTTCGCGACATTCTCCTCTCCGGCCCGCGGCTCGAACTGATCGCGCGCGTCTTCCCCCGCGAAGATGTGCGGGTACACCAGGACTTCGCTGCTGACCCGGAGCCTGCGCTTCTTGAGAAAAAATCCGAACGGATAGCGGGTGTAGGAGTCGACCGTCTCGATGTGTGCCAATCCGCGCCTGTTGAACAGCAGCGATGCGTCGACGTCGGCCGTGCTCCGGCGCGGCAGGAGCGGAACCAGCACCGGCTCGGCGAACGCCTTCGACGTGAGCACGACGTCACGCACGTTCCAGATTCGGGAGTCATTGTGGAGCCGAAGCGTTCCGCGCGCGGCTCGCCCCGCCCACACCTCGTCCATTCCGACGATCTCCGCTCGCAGCCGCTTTAAACCGCCCTTCGATGCGATCCCGGAAAGAAGCAGGGAGCCGAGCATCAGTGCCACCCCGACATAGAGAGCGTTGTTGCCGGTGTTCACGGCCGCGACGATCAGGACGATCGTGGCCCCGAGGTAGCTCGTACCGACCTTGGTGAATCGGACGACGCCCTCGAACTCAAACGCGGCAGGGCTCATCGCGGGACTGCGATCTCGTTCACGATCCGCTGGATGAACCGCGCTTCCGGCGAGGCCTCGCCCCGTTGCAGCCGTCGGTCTTTCATCATGATGCGGTGCGAGAGCACCGGAACCGCAAGACGCTTGACGTCCTCGGGGATCACAAACTCGCGGCCGTGGACCATCGCCAGAGCCTGACAGACCTTGAAGTACGTGAGCGCGCCGCGGGTGGAAACGCCCAGCGCTGCTTCCGGATGCGTCCGCGTCGTCTGCACGATCGCCATCAGGTACTCGACCAGAGACTCGCTGACATGCACCGTGCCCGCGCGTTGCTGCAGTTCCCGCACTTCATTGCCGTCGAGCACCGGCTCGAGATGGTCGAGGGCGACCTGCGCACCGCCCGCCCGGAGCAGCTTCTTCTCGTCGCTCGCGCTCGGATACCCGATGGTGAGCTTCATCAGGAATCGGTCGAGCTGCGACTCCGGGAGAGGATAGGTGCCGACATGCTCGATCGGGTTCTGCGTGGCGATGACCAGGAACGGATCGGGGAGGGCCATGCGCCGCTTCTCGATCGTGATGGTCCCCTCGCTCATCGCCTCGAGCAGCGCCGACTGCGACTTCGGGGTGGCCCGATTGATCTCATCCGCAAGCAGCACGTTCGTGAAGACCGGGCCGGACACGAACTCGAACTCCTGCGCATCCTGATTGTAGATGGTCACGCCGACGATGTCGGAGGGAAGGAGGTCGCTGGTGAACTGAATGCGCTGAAAGTCGAGCGACACTGAGCGCGCCAGCGCGTGTGCGAGGGTGGTCTTGCCGACGCCGGGGACGTCCTCGAGGAGGATGTGTCCCTTCGCCAGCAGCGCAGCGATGCAGAACTGCACCACCTCGGACTTGCCGCGGATGACGCGCTCCACGTTCTCCTGCAGTGCAGCAATCCTGTCGAGCGGCCGCGAGGCCGGAGCCGGTTCAGTGCTCATCTATCTACTCTTACGCGCGGGCTGCAACAGAGGTTCGCCGGGTCGCATTCTCTCATCGCTGGCGTTTCTCGTTGTCGGTTGTCGGTTGGTCGTTCTCGGTTGTCGGTTGTCTGTGCCTCTCGGCCTGTGCCCGACGCTCCGCGAGTGCCGTCCGGGCTGAAGAGCACAGACAACTGACAACCGACAACCGACAACCGACGACCACTACAGCTTCTTGTAGTCCGGTCCGCCGCCGCCCTCGGGCGGAACCCAGGTGATCACCTGATAGGGATCCATGATGTCGCAGGTCTTGCAGTGGAAGCAGTTCGTGAAGTTGAGGAACGGTACGCTTCCGCGGCCGTCCGCTGTCGGCTTTGGCTCATACACCTGCGCCGGACAGAAGTGATAGCAAGGGTTCCCGTACTCCTCCGTGCAGCGCGTGATGCAGACTTCGGTGTCGAGGATCAGGAGGTGCGCCGGCTGGTTCTCCTCGTGGAGCACTCCGCCGTTATAGACGTTCGTGACCTTGTCGAACGTGTACTGGTTGTCGTACTTCACCTTCTCCGGCGGATGGGGATCCTCCGACCCGAAGTAGCGCTGGATGCGCACCATGCGCTCGTGACCCGCATGTCCCTCCAGTTTCCGGGAGACGCCGAAGCCTCGACCGCCGGTGATCATTCCTGCGCCCGAGTTGAACATCCCCGCGAGCTGACCGTACTCGAACCCCTGGTGGAAATTGCGCTGCTGCCACAGCTCTTTCTTCGCCCATGACGCTTCGAAAAGCGCGTCGTACCCCTGCAGCTGGCTGGATGAAGTGTCGTCGTCGAGAAGGGCCTGGAACGCCGTTTCGGCGGCGAGGATGCCCGACTGGATCGCGAGGTGAATGCCTTTCAGACGCGCTCCGTTGAGGAAGCCGCCGGAGTCGCCCAGGATCAGGAAACCGTCTCCATACAGCTTCGGCATCGCGTAGTACCCGCCCTCAGGGATGGCCTTGGCCCCGGCTGCGATCATCTTCCCGCCCTTCAGAATTTCTTGAATGGCGGGGTGGAGCTTCAGCCGCTGCAACTCGTTGTGCGGATCGAGCGTGGGATTCTTGTAGTCGAGACCGACTACCAGGCCGATGTCGACGATGCGGTCCTTCATCCCATAGAAGAACGCGCCGCCGAAGGTGTCGGAGTCGAGCGGGAAGCCGAGGGTGTGGATCACGTTGCCGGCGGGGAAGCGATCGTCGGGGAGCTGCCACAGTTCCTTCACCCCGAGCGAATACACCTGCGGCAGCTTGCCTGCCTCCAGGTCGAACATGCCCGTCAGCTGCTTTGCCAGCGTGCCTCGCGGACCTTCTGCGAGAAGGGTCAGCTTCGCACGGACGTCGACGCCCGGCTCGTAGTTCGCCTTTGGCTGGCCGAGCTTGTCGATGCCCTTGTCACCGATGCGCACTCCGGCGACACGGCCGTTCTCGACGAGCAC
>JANMSA010000147.1:0-9838 GCA_031388865.1 Acidobacteriota bacterium
CCCTGCGCGGCGATGGAGTGCGCACGCCTCGGCGAGTCATGGTAGACGAAGCACTTCACGTTGTAGCCGAGCTCACCGAGTGTCGCCGCGGCCGATGCGCCGGCCAGCCCTGCGCCGACGACGATGATGTCGTACTTGCGCTTGTTCGCCGGGTTCACGAGCCTGGTGTGCGACTTGGCGTAAGACCACTTGTCTGCGAGCGGTCCGGGAGGAATCTTGCTGTCCAGTTGCATGCGGTTTTTACCTGACGAATCCAAGCAGGATGGAGAGCGGAAACGAGAGGTTGCCCGCTGTGATCACGGCCGCGAAGACCGTGGCGAAGCTGCGGAACCACGGCTGGAAGCGCCGGTGAGTGATGCCCAGCGATGAGAACATCGACCAGAGGCCGTGATAGAGGTGCATGCCCAGTGCGAGATTGGCGAGGACGTAGAAGGCGGCCGACCACCACACCTGCAGACCCGAGACGACGTTGTGGTAGACGTCGCCCGCGATGAAGTCGCGATGGGCGTGGCCTGTCGTCAGATGCAGAATGTGGTAGATCACGAAGAGCGCGATGATCGCGCCGCCCCACCGCATCGTGCGCGCAGCGTAGGTGCTCTTCACGTACTCACGGTCGCGATACCCGATGGGGCGCGCCGCGCGATTCATCCTGGTCAGCGCGTACGCGGAGTGGATGTGAAAGATCACCGCGATGAGCAGGACCACACGCGAGATCCAGAGCATGGCCGTCTCCGGCAATACCGGCGCGCCCATGGTTTGCAGGAAATGCGCGTACTCGTTGAGATGCTCGGGGCCGAGGTACAGCTTCAGGTTCCCGGCCATATGCGCGAGGATCCAGCCGAAAAGGATCAGGCCGCTGCCGGCCATGACCGCCTTCTTGCCGATGGCAGAACGGTAGAAATCGGTTAGACCCATTTCGATCGGCATCATACCGAGGAAACACGTGGGGTCAACCGCCAACGGGCTGTGACATTCGTCACCTGCACCTCCTGACAACATGCAATGGGCGCGGCGCCGTTGCTAACGCATTCTGTGCGCATGATCCCTGCGCAATTCACAGCCCTTCGCAAAACCTACGGGATGGTCGAGGCACTTCGTGGACTCGATCTGACCATCCGCCCTGGCGAGCTGGTCGCGCTGCTGGGTGCCAATGGTGCCGGCAAGACCACCGCGGTGCGCCTCCTGCTGGGGCTGGCGAGACCGACCAGCGGCGAAGTGCGCGTTTTCGGCGGCGATCCTCGCAACGCTTCGACTCGCAAGCGAATCGGCGCTGTCCTGCAGAGCGCGCGCGTTCCCGAGACGATCCGCGTCCGCGAACACATCCATCTTTTCTCCAGCGATTACCCCAACCCGATGCGGATGGACGACGTCATCGCCGCCGCGGGACTGCAGGGCATCGAGCGCAAGAAGTTTGGTGAGCTCTCCGGCGGACAGCAGAAGCGCGTGCTTTTCGCACTAGGCATCTGCGGCAACCCCGACCTCCTCGTACTCGACGAGCCTACAACCAGCCTGGACGTGGAATCGCGCCGCGCGATCTGGAAACAGATCCGGACATTCGTCGAACGGGGCAAGTCGGTCCTGCTCACGACACACTATCTGGCTGAGGCGGAGGCGCTGGCGGATCGCGCGATCGTGATTCATCAGGGCAGCGTGGCCGCGGAAGGAACACCGGCGGAGATCAAAGGCGACGCTGCAACACTGGAGGCAAGGACTCGCCGTCGGAGCAGCTGGCGAACGCGGTGCGGCGCGTGAACGTGGGCGGACGCGTCATCGATCCTGAGCTGGCGGCGGAGGCCTGGAGCGAGCCGGATCCGCTGACGGATCGGGAGCGCCAGGTCCTGCGCATGGCGGGTGAAGGGCAACCCAGCGCGGAGATCGCCTCGACGCTGCACCTGTCCGAGGGAACGGTGCGGAACTACCTCTCAGAGGCGATCAGCAAGCTCGGCGCGGCCAACCGGGTGGAAGCGGCACGCATCGCGCGGGACAAAGGCTGGCTGTAGGGCCGAGGGTTGCCGGCGCCGGTGGTTGAGCGCGAAGCGCGGACAACACCGGAACGCGTCCACGGTCTCGAATGCGCGCTGGCAGGGAAGGGAGGACCCTACGGGAAGCTCGTCAGCGGATGAATCATTGGCCCCGCCCTATGAGGCTTCTCCGGAAGAGGGTCCCGCGCCCCTGCCGGGGCGCTGACGATTGGGGCGCCTCAACCGGTGGTATCGCGCTGCGCGCTCAACCACCGGCTATTTGCCACCACGCCTCCGGCGTGAAATGCCCAGCGACGCCGCTTCATGCCGGGCTCGCGCTCACTTCGCGAGCTTCTTGCGCAGCTCCTCGCGCACGCGCAGACCCGTCATCGTCTGCTCGCACACGAACACGCCACGGTGAGCGACGTTGGCGAGATAGTCGGTGGTGGCGACGCGATAGCTCTTTGTGTCGTCGATCGATGCTGGTCCGGCAATGAGGGAATCGTTCGCGGCGGCGTGCAGCAGCTTCCGGAGCAGGGCCCCGTTCATCATGCACGCAACAATCTCGTTGTCATAAGGGAGCGCGGCGCGGAGCGACTCCATGGTCAACGCGCCCTCCGACAGCGGGCCGCGGAAACTGCTCTTCGTCGATAATGCTACGTCTGCGTTGGCGGCTTCGCGCATCGTTTCCACGGTGAGCCGTCCCAGCGCGTCCGTGGACAGAGGGGCGTCCCGACGACCGATCGGAGCGAAGAGCTCGCGATACTGAGGATCGCGCTCGAGATCGCGCTGCATCCGCCGCACCCGGCGAGCTACTCTGCGATCCTCCGGCACGGATCCGTCCATTGGAACGAGGTCGCCCTGGACGTTCTGGACGTGGCCATCCGCGATGGTCAGCTCCACGCGACTGATGTAAGTCAGGTACTGGGATGGCGAGATGAACACGGTGGTCGTGCCCGGGATCGTCGTCAGGCGGCGCTCGAGGTGACTGTGCGAACCGAAGATCACGTCGATGCCAGGCACGCTGCGCGCGAGCTTCTCGTCGTTCTCGACAGCCTGATGACCGATCATCACCACCGCGTCCGCGTGCAGTTCGTCACGGAGCGCGCGCACCGCTGCGCGCGCGGCGACCACCGAATCACTGAAGGTCAGGCCGGGCGTCTTGACCAGCTGCTGAAAATCCGGACCCGCGAGGGCAAATACGCCGATGCGCACACCGCGGACGTCGAACACTGCGGTAGCCCGGAATCCCGCGGTATTCGCGCTGAGGATGGGGTAGGTCACGGCTGCGCGACAACGCTCGAAGGCCTCCAGGCCATAGTCCGCGTCGTGATTGCCAAACGCCATGGCGTCCACGATGCCATTCAGCCACGGCCATTCCGCGCAGCCGTACTTGTCCGACCAGGCCGGTGCGCCCTTGTTGATCGTATCGCCGCCGCTGAAGACGAGCGCACCACTTTTCTTCTGTTGCCTCAGATAAGCGACCGCCCGGGCGATGCCTCCGCGTTCTCCCTCGTCCGTATGGAAGGGCAATGCATGCGAGTGATAGTCAGAGAAATGCAGGAGGGTCACCCGCGTTTCCGCGTCCACTGAGAGCGCAGCCAGGAGAAGCACGAACGCCAGTCCGAATTGTGCGCGCATGCTCATGGCTGCAATGCCAGCGACTCACTACCGCCAGCAGTAATGACCACCTTCTTTACGGCGGGCAGAGACTGCAGCGTCTCGATCACCGATCGGCGGATCATCGTCGCCGCACAGGAGCCACCGACGTTCTGCAGACGCTCGTTGAAGTCGACCGCGAGCGTGCCGTCGCGGAGATTCACGGATCGCAGGGCCGAACCCTTCGGAAAGGGCGTCTCGGCGCCCGATGAGCGTTCCTGCGCTGTCGGTCCGGCGATGAGCGCCTCCACGAGCAGCCGCGCCGCAGAGACGCTGCTGGGAATGCTCCGCGTGTACGGACGCACGCTGGTGCAGTTGCGATCCGGAAAGAACAGCCGCGCAGCAAAAGTCTGATGTGTGAACGGTCGCTCGACGGCGACCAGTGACTGCTCCGACCCATCCATCGCCGAATACTCGAGCGCCTCGACGGTCACCGACGCTCCCGGATCGCGCGTCAGCCACAGTATGCCGCGAAAGGGGCTGTGTTGCCCCATCTCGCCGGTGGCGGTGGTAAAGGTCTCTGTGATCAATCCGCCACGCTGATCGCGCAGACGCAGGGAAACGCTGTTCTCGAAGGTTCTCGCACGACCGGTCACGATGATCGGATTCTCCATCTCCACGGCCTCAATGGTGATGTTCTTCTCCGGCTGCGTCTGCGGTTGCGTCTGCGGGATCAGGGGCGCAACGGTCGGCGTGTCCGGCACGGTTCGCCGAGTCTCCTCCGGCGGCTCGATGGTTCCCGTGGCGGCGGATGAGGGTCCTGCCCTACCGTTTCCACATGCGCAGATCGCACATGACCAGAGCAGAAGAGCAAGGATGATCGTCTTGTGCATTCGCATGTGCACCTCGAGGCCAGAAAAAGGGCGCACCGAAGTGCGCCCCGAACAACGTGGCAGATAGAGTGACAGATTGCGAAAAACGCTACTTCTTGACAGAGGCCTGCATCTCGCGGATCGCCGCCTCGCGGCCCTTCTCTTTGGCGACGCGTGCGTATTGCAAGCGCTTGGTTGCGGGGAAACGGCGAACCAGTGCGAGATAGCGGCCCTGAAGCTGCCGCGACGCCAGCTGCTCCGGCGTAATGGCCGAACGCGCTTTGCGGCGCTTCCTGCCACCCTTTGCCGGTACTGCCGAGTCGCCCGTGGCGGAAGCGGAGGCGGGCGGACGTCCGGGCGGGCGGCCAGGCGGACGGCCAGGGCGGCCAGGCGGACGTCCGGGGCGGCCAGGCGGACGTCCGGGCGGGCGGCCGCGGCGCTTTGCGATCACCGCAGTGGCAGCGTCCGCGACCATCCCGATCACGGCAGCAGCGGCTGCGGGTACGGCACTCCGGAGCTGAGCCAGACGCTTTTCCAGCTCGCTGATCTCCTCACCCATCTGTGACACATAACCGCTGATCTCGGTCGCTGACACGCGACGATCGCGAATCAGACGCTCGAGTACGTAATGGGCCTGTCCCGGCGACAGAGACCCCGAAGATTGGCGCCTTGGTCTAGCCATAGTTCATCGTCCTCCTATTGACACCCAAAGTCTTGTGCAACAGTAGCGCCGTGTCAACACAAATGGCACGGGCGAGCCCTTCGCGAGCTCGCCCGTGCACTTGCAGAAAGTGATTGGACGCTCAATACCGGTACTGATCGGGCTTGTAAGGGCCTTCGACGGGAATGCCGAGATACTTCGACTGATCAGCGGTGAGGACGGTCAACTCGACGCCCAGATGCGCGAGATGCAGGCGAGCCACTTCCTCGTCGAGTTTCTTCGGCAGTACGTAAACCTCTTTCCCGTACTCTCCCCTGTTCTGCCACAGCGCGAGCTGCGCCAGCACCTGGTTCGTGAACGACGCGGACATGACGAAGGAAGGGTGGCCGGTGGCGCAGCCGAGATTCATCAGACGGCCCTCGGCCAGAATGAGAACGGCGTGGCCGTCGGGGAACACCCACTCATCGTACTGAGGCTTGATATTGACGCGGGTGATGCCGGGAAACTTCTTCAGGCCGGCCATATCGATCTCATTGTCGAAGTGGCCGATGTTGCTGACGATCGCATTGTGTTTCATGCGAGCCATATGGTCGGCTGTAATGATGTCCTTATTGCCGGTGGACGTCACGAAGATGTCCGCCTTCGCGACCACCGCCTCGAGCGTAAGGATCTCGAAGCCTTCCATCGCTGCCTGCAATGCGCAAATCGGATCGATCTCGGTGACCACGACGCGTGCGCCCTGGCCGCGCAGGGCCTGCGCGCACCCTTTGCCCACCTCGCCGAATCCGCAGACCACGGCCAGCTTTCCGGCGATCATCACGTCCGTTGCGCGATTGAGACCGTCAATGACGGAGTGCCGGCAGCCATAAATGTTGTCGAACTTCGACTTGGTGACGGAGTCATTGACGTTGATCGCCGGAAACAGCAGCGAGCCAGCCTCCTGCATCTGATAGAGGCGATGCACACCGGTGGTGGTCTCCTCGGATACGCCGCGAATGTCCTTGGCCACGCGGGTCCATCGCTGGGGGTCGCGCACGATCTCCTCGCGGAGCAGTTTGAGGATGACCTCCCACTCTTCCGGCTCGTCGGCAGGGTTGAACTCGGGGACGCGCTTCGCGCCTTCGAACTCCACCCCTTTGTGCACGAGCAGCGTGGCGTCTCCGCCGTCATCGACGATCAGCGTAGGTCCGCCCCGGTCCGGCCACAACAAAGCCTCGGACGTACACCACCAGTACTCCTCCAGCGTCTCGCCCTTCCAGGCGAACACCGGGAGCCCGCGCGGGTTCTCCGGCGTGCCACCATTCTCGGGGCGGCCGACCACGACGGCAGCCGCCGCATGATCCTGCGTCGAGAAGATGTTGCAGCTCACCCAGCGCACATCCGCGCCGAGGATCTGCAGCGTTTCGATGAGCACCGCGGTCTGCACAGTCATGTGCAGCGACCCCATGACGCGCGCCCCCTGCAGTGGTTTGTCCTTGCCGTACTTCTCACGACAGGCCATGAGGCCGGGCATTTCGTGCTCGGCGAGACGGATCTCGTTGCGGCCGAGCGCGGCCTCGCCCAGGTCGCGAACCTTGTAAGGGGTCCTGCCGGCGGCGAGCGCACTTTCGAACTGATGAGTCATTTCCAGAGTTGCAGTCACTGAGATTTTGCTCCTGTCGGATGGCGGTCCCCGGCGCCCTGGCGGATCTCGCTGTGCGCACGGGCGGGGTTGCGAGAGCCGGAATTCTAACGCAAGCCGGAAAAATCCCGCAGGAGTAGAATCCTCGTACTCGGCCCCAAGTCAGCTCGCAGCTCAGAAGAAAGGATGACCATGTTCGAAAGTGCGACGGCGAAGGCTCCCCGCTTCGGGGGGCGCTTCCCGGTAAAGCTCCCGGCGTTTACCTTCCGCGGGGGAGGGTTGCTCTCCTTCCTGGTGAAGGTGTTCCTCGTTCTATCGCCCCTTCTGTTCCTGCGAGGGTGCGTGATCACCTACGTCGCGCCGGGCGAGATTGCGCTCCGCCAGATCGCGTTCGGTCCGAACAAGGGTCTGCAGAAGACGCTGGTCGGCCCCGGCTACCGCCGCCAGGTTCGCGGCTACGAGACGGTGCGCGCGTTCCCGCGCGACATCCAGATCGTGGAGTTCACGAATAGTGAGTCGGAACGCGGATCCGATCACCGCACGGTCGGTGCGATCAACGTCCCGACCGTCGATGGATACCCGGTCGCGGTGGACGTGACCGTGATGTACCGCGTCGCTGATCCCTTCAAAGTCGTATCGCGCTTCGGCTTCGGCCGCGGATATGAGGACAACGTGGTCATCCGCCTCACCGAGCCCGCGATCAAGCAGCACCTCGGTGAACTGCGCGCAGAGGAGTTTTATGGCGATCAGCGTCTGATCAAGGCCAAACAGCTTCGCGCCGAGCTCGCGGCCCACTTCAAGGAGAACGGCGTCCAGCTGGCGGACGTTCTGATCCGGCAGTACGACTATCCGGACACGTTCCAGTCGCTGACCGAACAGAAGAAGATCCAGGATCAGTCCGTGCTGACCAACAGGGCCCTGGCGAAACAGGCCGAAGTCGACACGCGCCTGAAACTGACCATGGCCCAGGGGCAGAACCTCATCAACATCAAGACCGCCGAGTTTCAGGCGCAGATCACGGGCATCAACGCCAACCGCTCGCTCTACGAGCGTTCGCGGCACGCCGAGGCGGACCTGCTGGTGCGCAAGGCCGACGCGACCGGCTCGGAGCTGATCAACCGGGCCATGGAGGGCCCCGGATCCGACAAGCTCCTGCGACTGCGCAAGGGGCTGGCTCTGCTCAACAGCATCAAGGGTCCGATTTACATCAATACCGATCCAACCGACATCGGAAAGTTGACGGGGAACTGATGAAACGCACGATTCTCTTCCTCGCCGCTGCAGTTCTCTCGCTACCCGCGTGCACGCCGCACCAGACGGCGCCGACCGAGGTTGGTGTGAAGTTCAACAAGATCACGCGATCGACCGAGGTGGCTCCTCCGGGTGCGACCTACTTCTTCGTTCCCATCGTCAATGACTGGACCAAGTACGACGTATCGACGCAGAGCCTGATCATGTCGCGCAGAGTCTCGGCCGAAAAAGGGCGGGAAAAAGACGACCTGCGCTTCAAGACTCGGGACGGCAACGACATCGAGACCGACGTCACGGTGCGCTGGCGGATCGACCCGTCCAAGGCCGTCCACATCTGGCAGACCACTGCCCCCTCCACGGAGATCCTGAAAGACCGCCTGGTGCGGCCTCAGGCACGCTCATATGTCCGCGACGTCCTCAACCGGCTGGATTCCGAGCAGTACTACAACCCCGACCTCCGCTTCCGTGCCGCAAACGACGCCGGACGCCTGCTCAACATCCATCTCGCCCCCTATGGCCTGATTGTCGAGCAGGTCATTCTCGGCGACTTCTCCTTCAAGCCGGACTACCAGACCTTGATCAATCAGCGCAAGGAAGCCGAGAAACAAGCAGAGAAACTGGAGGCGCAGATCCTCGCGACGCTGGAAGCGAACCAGGCCAACCTGCAACAGAAGATCGCCGGATTGACCGAGGAGCTCACGCGCTCTCAGGGTGAGCTCGAGCAGGCCAAGCGCGCCGCGGACGCCTATCTCGTGCAACGCGAGCAGGAGGCGCAGGCCGTAGTCGCCGAGAAGAGTGCCGTCGCGGAGGGCATCCGCAAGGAACGCGCTGCGCTCAATGGAAGCGCCGGCGATGCGTACGTGAGCCTGCAACTCATCGACGCCTTACAGAAGAAAGAGATTCGCCAGATCCCGCAGTTGCCCGGCGGAAACGTGATCATCGACGGCAACAAACTGCTGCAGCAGCTCGGCGTCGTGCGCGCGCTTCAACAGCAGGCTGAGGCACCGCCGCAGCAGTAGCCAGGCCACCCATGCTCAATATCGCAGGCCCGGAGTACGACTTCGGCAGCGTCGTCTTCGTCGTGCTCGAGGAGTGTGAGCATCGCCGCCGTGGCTTCGTGGACGGCGACCTCGAACAGCAGCTGCTCGCCACCGCCCGCTCGAAGCTGGGGAAAATCAAGGCAGCCTACGACGAGTTCGGCGGCTCTCCGGTCTACTGGAAATCGCTGGAGACGGAAGTGCTCGAGACCGCGATGCCGCAGTACGTCAGTGCGGCGCGGGAGATGAACGCACTGGAGGCGTCGAAATTCGACCTCTGGCGCGGAGGCGATCCCCTGGCCCGCCTCGGATTCGGGCTCAGCGGGCTACTCCTCGGCAGCGGGATGATGTTCGTCCCGTACGTGCGCATGTTCGAGGCCGTGTTCGCGATCGGGTTCACCGCGACGGGACTCTTCTTCCCTGAGATCAAGCGCTGGACCCACGAGCGCCGTCACGCGCGCATCCTCAATCGACTCGTGGACGACGCGGTGTCCTATCAGAAGAACGCCCGCCTGCACTACATGACGACCACCGACATCCGCGACTCGTTCACGATGGCGGAGCCGGAGCCGCCGCGCGATCGGCTGAGTGAATAGTCTTCGAGTCTTCGAGTCTTCAAGTCTTCGAGTCGCAATCAGCCGTGGCGAAAATGAGCCGCCGCAGGCGGCACAAGGCACACGCTGGTGGCGTGGTGGCAAATAGCCGGTGGTTGAGCGCGTAGCGCGATACCACCGGAACGGCCCACGGTCTCGAAGTGGGCCCCGGCAGGGGGGCCGGCCCCCCCCGGCAGTTAAAAAACGCGACAATGAGAATTTCGTACCGACCCTCATAGCGCC
>JANMSA010000176.1:0-5650 GCA_031388865.1 Acidobacteriota bacterium
TGTCGGTAGCCGGCGCCCGCGGTTGCTGGTTGCTGGTTGCTGGTTGCTGGTTGCTGGTTGCTGGCTTTTAGTTCATCGTTCATCGTTCATCGTTCATCGTTCATCGCTCATCGTTCATCGTTCATCGCTCATCGTTCATCGTTCATCGTTCATCGTTCATCGTCCATCGTTCATCGCTCATCGCTCATCGTTCATCGCTCATCGCTCATCCTTCATCCTTCATCCTTCATCGTCACCAGGCGATGCCGTAGTCCTCGCCGTGGTTGGAGCTGCCGCCCCACATGGTCCCGTGCGCGCGGTCGAACCAGATGGCGTTGATCGGGCCGGACGTGCGCTCCTCGAAGATCAGGTCATAGCCCATGCGCCGCAGATCGCTGCGCACCCACGCGGGCGTTTCGTCGTCGAGCAGCAGCCGGCCCGGGACGGACTGGCGATCCCCCAGCCATTTGCGCACCTGAAACGTGTTGAAGTTCGCCGCCTCGGCCGCTTCCTGCGGGGTCATCCCGAACTCCACGACGTTCAGGAAGAACTGCAGGAGGTTCTGGTCCTGCGTGTCTCCACCCTGCACGGCGAAGGCGAGAAAGGGTGCGCCGTCCTTGAGCGCGAGCGACGGCGTGAGCGTCACGTGCGGCCGTTTCCCGGGCTCGATCACGTTGAACGGATTCTGGTTGGGATCGGTGTCGAAGCTTTGCGCGCGCTGGCTGAGACCAATCCCGGTCTTTCCAGCGATGACGGCCGGCATCCAGCCTCCGCTGGGCGTGATGGAGACGACCCAGCCTTCCTCATCCGCGGCTTCGACGGAGGTCGTCCCGAGGCGGAAAGACTCGTCGAACTGCGCGAGGTCGGCCGTCGTGCGCGGCTTCGTGGCGGTCGCATTCCAATGACGCAATACCTCCAGGAACGGGTTCTTGTCACCCTGATACGGATAGGGATCGCCGGGGACGATGTTCGGATCGTTGCGCTGGTGGTTGATGCGGCTGGCGCGGTCTTTCGCGTACTCCTTCGAGAGCAGCCCGGCCACCGGCTCGGCCGGAGGAAAGTAGGGGTCTCCGTAGTAGAAATCGCGGTCGGCGAACGCAAGACTCATCGCCTGATAGACCGTATGGATGTAGCGCGCGCTGTTGTAGCCCATCGGCTTCAGATCGAAATTCTCGAGAATGTTCAACATCTGCAGCATGGCCGGGCCCTGCGTCCAGACGGTGAGCTTGTACACGTCGATGCCTTTGTAGCTGGTCCTGACCGGCTCCTCGGTACGGACCTGCCACTTGGCCAGGTCCCCTGCGGTGATCAGGCCCCCCTGCTCCTGCGTGGAGCGCGCGATCTCCTGCGCGATGTCTCCCTTGTAGAAGCGGTCGTACGCGGCGTAGATCGCCTCCTTGCGCGACTTGCCGCGCTTCAGCGCCTGCTGTTCCGTCTCCACCAGTTTGCGCAGCGTCGCGGCGAGATCGGGTTGACGGAACATCTGGCCGGGATCTGGAGCTTCGCGACCGGCGGTGGCCACCGCCGTGGCAACGACATCGTGCGCGGGGGTCACCGACGAAGACTCCACCTTCCCCGCCACCTCTTCCTTCGCGAAAGGGGGCGCGGTTTTCAGGAGTACGGCTTTGGAGTAGGGCCACTGCCTGATCCACGACTTCTGCCGCTCGATTGTGTTTGCGAGCTGCGCCTCGATCGGAAATCCGTCCGCCATCTGAATGGACGGACCCAGCACGTCTTTCAGGGAAAGTTTGCCGTATTCCGCCAGCATCACCATCAAGCCGCCTGGGGTGCCGGGCGTGACCGCGGCAAGCGGTCCGTATTCGGGCGGATAGCTCAACCCCTTCGCGCGGTAGGCCTCAGGTGTCGCGCCGGTCGGGGCGACGCCGAGGGCGTTGATGCCGATGACTTTCTTCGTGTGGGGATTGAAGATGAGCGCCTGCGTCTCCCCTCCCCAGCCCAGCGTGTCCCACATCGTGCACGTGGCAGCGAGCATCGCCATCGCGGAGTCGACCGCGTTGCCCCCCTTCTGAAACATCATCGCGCCCGCGGTCGCGGCGAGCGGCTTTCCGGTAATGGCCATCCAGTGCGCACCGTGGAGCGGCGGCTTTTGCGTGCGCATCTGCGCGAATTCAGGGAGGGAGACGAGCAGCGCGAGTACGGTGCCTACGATTCGCATCTGCGGATCGTAGTTCGCAACGCCGGAAAGTCGCAAAGTCTGGAAGTCGCAAAGCGGTTGCTGGGTCGGGGCTCGCAGGTCTTTCGATCGCCCAACACCGCAGTCCCGTCGAGACTTCACGCTTCGAGAATCTGAGACTTTGAGACTTCTTCGGTTGGCAGCAAAACTTCGTCGTGCGGATCACCGTATTCAGCATTGGAATTGCACTACACCCGTGCGTGCGGATCGCGCACTCATAAGGAGCCTCGAGCATGGGACGCAACTCAGCAGACTCATCGAAGAGACCCAGTCCTTTTCGCCGCGCCGCGGAAGCCGTAAAGGGGTTTCTCACGCGGGGGCACAAAGAAGAAGAAGCGCCACATCCGCTTGCCGTTCCTCCGGCCCCGCCGAAAGGTACAGCGAAGGCAGCTGCGCAGGCATCAAGAGCACCGCGGAGGCAGACCGACATTCCGATCGATCTTCTCGCCACGTCGTACATGCCGTCAGCGACCAGCTCCAAAGCGGGATTCCGCAGCGATGGCTCGGATCACCAGCGTGACCAGGAGTTCGCCACCGGAATTGCCGATGACCGGTGGAATGATGAAGACCATCTCACCAACAAATCAGGCGATCCACGGATCGGAACTCACGGGCGGACTTACGAACCGTCGGAGAGCCGGCCCGGCTCGCGTGAGTAGTCGCAGTACGTAACCGCAACATTAGGAGGAGAATCGATGGACAACCAGAATCCCACGAACAACGATTGGGGCAGCACAGGCAGCACCGGCGGCAGCATGGGTACAGGCTCAGGAAGCGGCACCGGCGCCGCCAGCATCAACTCGGGCGGCGGGCTCGGCCCGTCGAACGCCAGCGGCTTCGGCGTCAGCAGTGGAACCGACGCCGCTCCCTGCCCGACGTGCGGCCATTCCAAGACCAGCGGCACCGGCCTCGAGCAGTTCCTTGGCCGCCTCGGCATTTCCGACGACATGATGAACAACCTCAAGGGACACTTTCAGAATGTCGACATCGATGAGTACCTGAACACCGCCCGCACCTACCTGAAGGACGGCGGCGACAAGGCCTCGAGCTTCGCGAAAGAAAATCCCGGCAAGGTTGCAGCCGGTGTGGCAGCTCTGGCGCTCGGCGCGGGACTGATCTACGCAGCGACGAACCGCGACAGCAAGTCTTGACCTGCGGTACGACTGGGAGGGCGACGGACTGCTCGTCGTCCTCCTGCCCGGGTTCCGGGAAGGACGAGCCTCGTGGAATCAGCAATGGCCCGCGCTCGCACAGGCGGGCTTTCGTGCTGTTGCGTCGCTCGCCGTGACACTCTCAGCCCGACGATCGAGCTGGTCGTCGCCGTCGTGGGCCCGCGGATGCGGGAGGCGGTGCGGTGATCATCACCGTTGTCGTCTGGGCAACCGCCTGGCCGTTCACCGTCGCACTCAGGGTGGCCGCGCCATTGATCGGGCCCGCCGTCAGGGTTGCGGCGTACGTCCCATCTCCTCTGTCAGTGACGGTTGAGAGCGATCCGAGCGTGGTTGCCACCTCTACGTCGTCTCCCCCGTTCACGAGGGGATTCCCACTGCCATCGATCAGTCGCACAGTGATGACCGAAGTCTGGCCGGCGCTCATCGACTGCCGACCAGCGGTAATCGTCGAGGTGGCTGGAGAACCGGGGGCGAACGCAGCGCGCAACTGCAGATGGTCGACGCAGACAGAACCGGTCGTCGTGCTCCCCGCGAACTCCATCATGATCGCGGTCATCTTCTGTCCCGACTTCGGGTTGAAGGCACTGACTTTTCTGCCCGACACATTCAACTCGAGCATGCCCGCCGACTCCCACCCGAGCTGGACCGAGTTCCACCCTGGTTTCAAGACCACCCAGTTTGTACTGGCGGCGACCGCACTCCCGTCGAACGAGCTGAGGCGCAAGGATCGCCCCTCCCGGCGAAGCATCATCTCGAGCGCGGCCACGTACACTCGATTTTTTCCTCTGTAGTCGACGAAGGCCACCAGCGGGGTTGGATACGTCGCCGATTGCGTCAGGAGCTCTGCGTTTATCCAGATATTGGCGGCGGCCCTCGTGAGGCCCGCCGGTCCGACCGCCAGATTCCGCAGAACATGCGTCCACTTCGGTCCGGTGAGCTCGAGGCCGGTCGGACCTTCACGCGCGCACCTCGAAGTGAGATCGAGGCCGAACCGGTGGTACCGCCAACCCGGAAGAAAATCCGTGGCCGCTCGCGGCGTATTGAAGAGATCCTCAGCGATGTTCGGCGTGGTGCGGGGCTGATCGCTGAATGGCGCACCCGTCGCGAACCGGTCGAGCACGTTGCGCGTCATCTGCTGCACGACCGGGTCGGCGGCCAGCCCGTGCGACCAGTCGCGCGCTGCGCCGTTGAACACCGCACCGCCCTGCGCATTCGCGTACATGCCGATGGTCGCGTATCCGTCGCTTGACGGCAGCGTTGCCAGAACCTCGTACGAGAGTGGCGTGCCGTCCGATCCCTCGACCAGCACCGAGCCGTCGGGAAGCGTGTTGAACAGCGCGCCATCCACCTCGATCGCGCCCACCGAGCGCCCCATCTCCGCCCCGTTCGTCAGACCGGTTCCGGCAAATACCCAGTGGTTCGCCTGCCGTACGGTGTACGGAGTGCGCGACTCCAACGGCTTCCGCTCATAGTTGGCGAGTCTGTTAACGTAGGCCGCATTCAGGAACGAAGCGCCCAGGATCTTGTTTTCCTGATTGAGAACCGGCCAGTCGAAAAAGTTGGTGGTGACCACCTCGTTGTTCACGCCGGTGAGAGGATCCAGCGCAGCGTCCTTATAAACCGTCATTTTCCGAGCCTGCAGATCCACCCGGACCTGCCACCACATGGTGTTGGCTCCGAAGACGGCTAGATGCCCCCCTCCCCTGCTGTAGCTCTCCAGATGGCGCCGCGCGTTCAGCGACCAGTACTCGGAGTGCCCCACGATCATGAGCGCTTTGTATCCGGATAGCGAGGTGCCGGCTTCCATGTCATCGTCTGTGATGACCTCGAACTTCCGGCCTTCCGCCTTCATCCACGCAACGAACCGCGCTTCCCATATCTGATAACGGGCCAGTCCGGTGTCCTCGAAGTACGGCCGATTCATCGACACGATGTGCGCGCGCTGCCCATTGTCGGAAATGGTGTCGTACACGCTCTTCCCGCCGAAGCGGTTGTAGGCGAGGTCGGAGTTCGTCGGCTGGATCACCGCGATGGGCGAGTAGCTGCCGAGGACTGCCGGGCGCACGACGAACAGGATGTGACGAGTCCCGACGCTCGTGGGGAATCTGGCGACGTAGTAGCCTGGCGTGTAGCTGGTCGGAACAGTGAATACCGTGGTGAGCGGCCATCCGCACCCGCCCTCCCACATGCCAGAGCAGTCCCGCGCCTGAGAGACCAGTCCCGTGATCTTCTTGAGCACGGTGTACGGCGACGCCATGTTCATGATCTCGACGTCGAACGGACTACTGGACGTGGCGATGTGAAG
>JANMSA010000178.1:0-3007 GCA_031388865.1 Acidobacteriota bacterium
CCACGCCCGGCACCTACTCCTGGCTGCTCGATTCCACGATCACCGGCTGCACGGCACGGTTCCTCCACGCGACCTGACAATTCGTCTTCATCGCCGAGGGCAGCTTCGACTTTTTGAACGGAGCCGTCCATGGCAAGTACACGGAGACTTTTGAGGGGACCATCAGTTACTGATTCGGTTCCGGGATCAGGACGCATCTCCTGATGCCGATCGCCGCTGGTACGCGCCTTGGTGGGCGTAGCCAACCGCGGCTGAAGGCCACCGCTTTGGAATGCGGTGGCTCGCCATCACCGCCCTTCGCACGGCGCCGAGCGATCACGATTCTCCGCGTGCTCCCCAGAGACTCAGCCTACTGACGCTGCCCCCACCCCAGGAACCAGAACTGAGCGAGTACTCTTCTACTTCAGGTCCGCCATCCAGTTCATGACCAGCGTGAGCGGGATTTCCAGATCGGTGGGGATGGGATCGTTCGTGAGGAAGCGTTGCCCGTCCTGGCTCACGTCGTACGGCCAGAAGCTCTTCGGATAGATTCCGAACAGATACTTCGGTACTCCTGTGTCGAACGCAGAACCGGAGTGGATCTCAACCGACATGATCTTGTCGGCTCCCCAGTAGAAGAGCTCCCTTCCGTAGATCGTCACCGGTTCCTGGTTGCGGGGTCATTCGCCGTGACGCTGACGGTGGTCGATGACGATGGTGGACGCACCTCCTCGTCGTTCGTTCTCCGCGTGCTCAGCGCGCGCGATGCCATTCAGATCGTGATCGATGCGTTGCCGGCCGGGTCGAAGGCGCGCGAGCATCTGGAAGGTCGGAACAACGGGGCGCTCGCTCATCTCGATGGCAAACAGCTCTCCGCGGCCATGACGAAGATCGTGCTGGCCCTCGGGCTCATTACGGACGAAACGCTGCGGGGGACCCTGGCAATGGCGGCGCAGGCGATCGCGGTCGAGTCGTACGGTCGCGCTCTCGTCGCTAATCCGTCGCCAAACGGAGCAACTGCGAAGAAACTGTCCGACATTCTCGCGCGGCTTGATACGGGTGCCGCATACGTCGCGGCCTCGAACTGGACCGCTGCTGTCGATGCCTTCGCGGATGCGGTGCGGCGGGCGGAGGGGATGAGTTAAACAGGTTTCACTTTGGCCGAGGGCGGCATCGGTGACGACGACCGCTGACTCTGTGAGCGTAGAATCCCCCCTCACGCCCCCATGACCATCACTCCCGGAACGCGCTTAGGCCGCTACGAGGTTCAATCACTGCTCGGCGCGGGTGGGATGGGGGAGGTCTATCTCGCCTGGGACCAGGACCTCGAGCGGAAGGTCGCCATCAAGGTGCTGCGCGACGGAGGCGGGGAGGGCGGGGACCGGATGCGCCGCTTCGTGCAGGAGGCGAAAGCATCGTCAGGTCTCCACCATCCCAACATCGCGCACGTGTACGAGATCGGCTCGCATGACGATCTCCGCTTCATCGCCATGGAATTGGTGGATGGGGAGACACTCCGCGCCCGGCTGCGACGCGGCCTGATGTCCATCAACGACATCCTCGAGATCGGGACGCAGATCGCGGCGGCCCTCGGGGCCGCTCACAAAGCAGGCATCGTGCACCGCGACATCAAGCCGGAGAACGTGATCATCACGCCCGACGGCTACGCGAAGGTTCTCGACTTCGGCCTGGCCAAGCTCCGCGAGATCCGCGGCGACGAAGCGGCCACGCTCCTCAAGACCGAGCCCGGCATCGCCATGGGTACGTTCGGCTACATGCCACCCGAGCAACTCCTGGGCGGTCCGATCACCGCGGCCGCCGACGTCTACTCGCTCGGCGTGGTGCTGTACGAAATGGTGGCTGGACGGCGGCCGGTCGAAGACGCCCCGCCGCTGGACGAGCTCCGGCCCGACGTGCCCCCCAGGCTGGCACTGGTCATCGACAAGGCGCTGGCGAAGAGCGCCGAAGAACGATACCCGCACGCCGGGGAGGTGCAGGAAGAGCTTCGCGCCATCACCCGTAGCGGAACGGCTGTGGCGCCACTGAAACCGTGGCGAAACAGGCGCGCCCTCCCGATTGCGATCGCTCTGATCCTGATCGCCGTCATTGCCGCCGGCGCCTGGACCATGATCCGTTCGAACCGCAAGCGCGATGCGATGAGAAAGATCGATGCGGCGGAGGCGCTGCTGAAAAAGCGCGATCTGGCCGGTGCGTACGAGCTGGCTGTGGCGGCCTCGCCCGTTCTGCCGGACAACGACCGGCTTCGCGATGTGATCTCACGCAGCTCCGCGCCGCTCACCATCGAAAGCGATCCGCCCGGAGCCACGGTGTATCTGCAGCGTTACAAAGGACCGCCGCAGCGTGTCCGCATGGGCACCACGCCGCTGACGATTCCGCGGCTCGTCCGCGCCGAGTACCTGCTCACGCTGGAGAAAAGTGGTTACGCCACGGGCACGCGTCCGATTTCGAGCGCGCCGGTTTACGCCCTCGGCGAAGTGTTCCGCGTCGCCATAGCGCCCGTGCGAATGAGACTGGCCGAGGCCGGGAGGGTTCCACCGGGGATGGTCTTCGTGGAAGGAGGCCCGTACCGGTTGGCGGGATTTCAGCGGCCAAGCGATCGGATCGTGGATCTCCGCGATTTCTTCATCGATCGCTACGAGGTCAGCAATGCGGACTTTGAACAGTTCATCCGGGGCGGCGGGTACAGGAGACGCGAGCTGTGGAAGGAACGCTTCGTCGATGGCGCAACGACGCTCACGTTCGAGCAGGCCATGGGGCGGTTCCGTGACACCACCGGGCTTCCAGGTCCTCGAACCTGGAGCAGCGGCGCACCGCCGCCCGGCCGCGAGAAGCATCCTGTGACCGATGTCTCCTGGTACGAAGCGTCGGCATTCGCTGAGTGGAAAGGAAAGAGGCTGCCGACGATTCATCAGTGGGAACGGGCCGCGCGACCGACCACGGCGATGACACCGATCAGCATGTTCCCCTGGGGCCTGAACAATGAAGGCATGGACGCCACGGAGCGCGC
>JANMSA010000215.1:0-3237 GCA_031388865.1 Acidobacteriota bacterium
CGCAAAGCGACACTGGTCATTACGGTCGTTCTCCTCGCCGCCTGCAGTACCAACCCTGCCACCGGCAAGCGGCAGTTCAACATCGTCCCCGAGTCTCAGGAGATCTCGATCGGGCAGCAATCCCATCCGGAGATCCTCAAGCAGTACGGGGTGTATGACGAAAAGCCGGAGCTCAACCTGCTCGTCGAGCGCGTCGGAAGAAAACTCGCCGCCGCCTCGGAAAGACCGAACCTGCCGTGGACCTTCACGATCCTCGACTCCCCGATCGTCAACGCCATGGCTCTTCCGGGTGGCTACATCTACATCACGCGAGGCATGCTCGAGCGCATCAACTCCGAAGACGAGCTGGCCGGCGTGCTCGGACATGAGATTGCCCACGTCACCGCCCGCCACTCGGCCCAGGCCATCTCCAGGCAGCAACTCGCGCAGATCGGCATGGTCATCGGAGCCGTCGTCGCGGGTCCGGAAGCGGCGCAGCAGTACGGACAGCTGGCGGACCTGGGCGTGGGACTGCTCTTCCAGCGCTACTCCCGGCAGCATGAGACCGAGGCGGACCTGCTGGGGACGGGGTATCTGGCGAAAGCGCGTTACAACCCGATCGGAGCCGAGCGGATGTTGATGGCCCTGCAGCGACTCGACAAGAACCCTTCCGGCGGAATCGACCGTTACTTCATGTCGCATCCCGATCCCGCGAAGCGCGTGAAAGACGTGCGCAGCAAGATCACGGAACTGAGCGGCATGACATCGGGAGGAGCTTATGCGCCGCCTGATCGGAACGAGTTCGTGCGCCTGCTCGACGGAATCGTCACCGCGAACAGCACCCAGCACACGGTCATCCGCGACAACGTCATCTACGACCGCGACCACGGACTGGTCGTCCGCGCTCCGGGGGGATGGGTCCCGGCCACCTCGCCCGGCGTGATGTTCGTCATGACCCCCCAGCGCGACGATGGCTCGAGCTACTTCGTCGCACAGGAAGTGGAAGCGCGCCGGTTGCAGGGTCGCAATGCCCAGGACGCAATCCGCGGACGACTGCAGCAGATGGGCCTGACGTACGTCGGGTCGCGGGAAGGCAGCATGCGCACCGGCGAGCGTTTTCCGATCGACGTCTGGCAGGGGCAGACGCAAGCCGGACGGGTCGGCGTCGAAACCACGCAGTTCCCGCACGGCGACCACGTGGCCGTGATGATGTTCGTCTCGCCAAATGCCGGCGGACGCTCGAGCGCGCTTGCCGCGGTCCTGCAGCAGATGGAGCTCCGGCCATCCGAGGCCCGCGCCGTCGCCCCGCCGCGCATGCGCCTGGGCACCGTTCGCAAGGGCGAGTCGTGGTCGGACATCGCCCGCCGCGCGACCGGCAATGCACGCGATGCGGAGGTCGTGGCCAACATCAACGGCTTTGACCTTTCGACCGCAATCCCGACCGGACTGCTGGTCAAACTCCCCGAGGAGGTCGTTGTCGACCGGTAGCGGCCGCTGGCGAATCCAAATTGAAAATTGAAAATTGAAAATTGAAAGAACCGGAGCGCTTCTCGGGGCTCGGGTCGTGAAGCACTTGTGTCACCGTATCCTGACCTCCTCGCAAGCTCGCCCGCTCCTAAATGCGGCAGCTCTGCGTCTCAGGGCGGATTTTCGCTTTTGAATTCCCGGTTCTCATGCAGTGAATCAACGCTCACTCCATCGCGGTGGTAATCTGCCCCCGGCGGTTTCATGGTGGAAACCGCTCAACACGAGCTCGGCGCGCCGAGCGAAGGGAACACTCTCATTTCGCCTCTCGAAGGAACTCTCCCGACTCGCGACACATCCATCGTTTCCAGCCTCGGCGCCGAGCCGTGGAAAGCTCCCTGGTGGAAACCCGCCAAGGGTGAGGCGCCGGTGTTCTTCTACGTCGTCACCATCCACCTCCTCGCGGCAATCGGGCTGATCTTCTTCTCCCGTCCGTCGTGGCAGATCGTGGCCGCCACCCTCACGCTGGCCTATCTCGGCGCTCTGGGGACCACGGTTTGCTATCACCGTGCGCTCGCTCACACAGCTCTGCGGCTGAATCCGGTGGTTCGGCACACCCTGATCTTCTTCGCGATGTTCAACGGCTCGGGCTCTCCCGATTCATGGACGGCCAACCACCGTCAGCATCACGCTCGCGTCGAAACACCCGACGACATTTCCAGCCCCTGGATGGGCGGCTTCTGGTGGTCCCACCTGCGCTGGCTCTGGCAGGCCGGAAACGTTCCCCTCGCGCGCTGGTGCCCCGACCTCGACAAGCCCCAGTACCGGTTCTGGAACCGCATGCAGATGCCGATGCTGGCCGTAGCGCTTTTCGGCGGTCTTCTCTTCGGCTGGACTGCGTTCTTCTGGCTCGGTCCGATGCGCCTCGTCGCCTCGCTGCATGGCCAGTGTTTCGTCAACAGCATCGCGCACATGCGCCATGGCCGCAAACCCGGCGAGGACTCATCGCAGAACATCACCTGGCTCGCACTCATCCATTTTTTTCAGGGTGAGAACTGGCACGGCAATCATCACGCGAAGCCCTCATCGGCAAAGTTCGGCTGGAAGTTCTGGCAGATCGATCTCGGCTGGTACACCATCGTCGTACTCGAACGCCTGGGCCTGGCCACCGGCGTAAAACGCCCGAACATGCGCTAGCCGTTCGCGTTCGGCAGAAAACCGCCGCTGGAGGCGGCGCGTACGGTAGCCGGTGGTGCGAGCAAAGCGAGCGACCACCGGACGCATCGGCAATGGAGATCGACCCCGGCAGGGGTCGCGTACCGGTACACATTCGGAGGCGCATCGCCCAGTGCCTCCGCGACCCCTGCCGGGGTCGACATCATCACGGGTTGTAGACCGGTGGTCGCTCGCTTCGCCGCACCACCGGCTACCTTACGAGCCGCCTCCAGCGGCTACCCTACGCGCCGCCTCCAGCGGCTCAGCCGCACGGGCCGAGCACTGGTTGGCGAAGAAGCCGCCAACTGAGTACGAGGTGCATCGCCTACTGGAACGTGTCGCAGTCGCGCATGCGCCCTGACTTGAGCCCGCGCTGGAACCACTCCGCGCGCTGCTCCGAGGAACCGTGCGTGAAGGAGTCCGGATTGACGCCGCGACCCGACATCTTCTGCAGACGATCGTCGCCAACGGCCGAGGCCGCGCCCATCCCTTCTTCGACGTCCCCTGTCTCCAGGATGCCGCGCTGCGCCGCCGAATTCGCCCAGACGCCGGCGTAACAATCCGCCTGCAGTTCGAGAC
>JANMSA010000237.1:0-2658 GCA_031388865.1 Acidobacteriota bacterium
GCCGCATCGTGATCCTGAACCACTTCAAGAGCGACCACCCGGTGCTGTCGCGCATCGAGACGGCCATCTCGCCGCTCACCGTGCACATCGGCTTCGTGTCCGATCTCGATCTGCCGGGGTTCCTGCACCAGGCCGAACTCAAGCCCATCTCGATTCAGAAGGTCAATCTGCTGTCGATGTGGTCGCTCGTCACCTGCGTGAAGGACGAGTAGGCACCGGCGCGTCCGCCAGGGGCCTCGCCGAGCGGACCGGGTCCGCAGACCGTCAGACGCCGCCGTGGGCGAGTGTCGGCAGCAGTGTGGCCCCCCATGGCCGCGGGCCCCGCGATGCGTGCTGTGCGTCGTGGGGTGGCTGAAACCCCACGCGGACTTCGGCGCCGCCAACGTCGTCTGACGTCTCACGCGTGCGCGGTCTTCTGCAACACGGCCTCACGAGACGAGACCGCCCCAGTGGGCGTTCCCGAGAGACACCGCCACACACGCCCCCGGCCTACGCGCGAAAAGGAGCCCGCGTTCCGATGAAGCTGGTCCTCAACATTCCGGACGAAACGTTTCGCCTGCTTCAGGAGAAATCCGCGCAAGAGGGGCGTTCCCTGGAGTCGTTGATTCTTCTGGCTGCCGAGCACCTCGTATCTCGCCTGTCGTCGTCAGTTCGAGTCCGCTTGCCGCTCGTGCCATCGAAGCGGCCGGGCTCCCTGCGGCTGGACAATGTGCGGATCTACGCCGTCATCGAACTTCCCTGACTCCGGCTCAGACCCGGACGCCCAGCCTGCGTGGTCCGACGCCCGTCTGCCGAAGCGGTGTCGCGTCGCGAGACCGGGTGGAGCAGGCCGCGCACGCGTAAGGACGGCATCGGCGGCGCCGACGTCCGCGTGGGTGACTCCAGCCCACGACGCCCAGCACGCGTCGCCGGGACCCGGCGTAGGTGGGGCCAAGTGGACGGGGCGATGCCGCTATCTTGGCTGAGTCGCCGCCGACGCGTCGGGCAGGAGCGACCGCCAGTCTTGGTGTACCAGAAGGCGGTCTCTGGGCTCGGTGTCACCCTCGCGGATATAGACGATGCGGTCGTCGGGCAGCACAGCGAACGTCTGCTTGTTGCCGCCGGCGGACGACGCACCATCGCTGGTGCTGCCGGGGATGGCCCGCCTGCCGGGAGCATTCAGTACCTTCTGGAAGAGCGACGTCGTGATCTACAACCCGCAGGCGGCCGGGCAGCAGGTGACCCTTCGCTTCGCGCCGCTCGACGGCAGTCCGGGTGCCGCGCAGCTCGCGACGCGATCGATCGTGCTCGGACCCCTCGAGATCCGTGTCATCAAGGATGTCCTGCAGGAGCTCTTCGGCCTCTCGGCCGCTGGCGGCTCGCTGCACATCGAGCCCGCTATCGGCGTTTCCGCCACGGGCCGCACCTATACCACCGCCGGGCAGGGCACCTACGGCTTCAGCATGATCGCCCTCGACGCTTTCACAGCGGCTGGCGCTCGGTTCCCGTTTTCCTTTGCGGGGGCGTTCCCCGGCCCCAACTTCCGCACCAATATTCTGCTCACCGCGCCGAAGGGCCTCACGGCTGGCGCGACCTTGCAGGCTCATGGCGTGTCCGGCGAGATCGGCGCGGTGGGGGTGACGCTCTCCACCCTGGACACCGGCGTCTGGCAGATGAACAACGTCAACTCGGTCCTGACCCTTGCCAGCCACGAGGAGGGTGGGCTGGTCATTCGACCTACGCGAGGCTTCGTCATTCCGGCGGTCGTGGCCATCGACAACATCACCAACGATCCGACGTACTTTCCACCAGACCTCCCCGCCCCGGTGGTCCGCACGATTCCTGCGGTCGGCCACGTGGACGGCGCGAACAACTCGAAGTTTCGGAGCGATCTCTATCTGCTCAATCTGTCGGCCTCCGCGCAGACGGTGACGCTGGAGGCCAAGCAATGGGACACGCACACTCAGGCGAGAGTGGTCTCGTTCACGCTCCTCCCGAACGAAGACCGCGTCATTCGCGATGTGCTGCCGCGGCTGTTCAACATGACCGGCTTCGCGCGGCTGCGCTACATGTCGCAGGGAACTGATGGCGAGGGAGTGCGCGTCACCTCGCGCGCCTACAATTTGCTCGAGAACGGCGGCACCCTCGGCTGCCTGATCCCCCCGCTCAACAGCTTCCAGTCCGCAGCCTCCGGCGAATCGCTGGAGATCCTCGGCGTCGTCGGCGGCGATTTCCGGGCGAACATCGGACTGGTCGAGCTTTCCCCCTCCTTCGGCGGACAGCAGCAGTCCACGAACGTCCGCATCGAGATCATCGATGACCGTGGCGTGATGATCGACTCCTTCCAGGTCGCCCTCCCCAGCGCCGGCGGCATGCAGATCAACAACGTGTTCGCCGCCCGCGGCCTGACGGCTCCAAAAGCCGCTCTCATCCGCATCAAGCCAACCGGCCCCGGCCTCGTCGGCGCCTACGCCACGCTGACCGACAACGTCACGAACGACCCGTCTTTCCTCGCTGCGAACCTCGGAGCGCAGCAGTAGCGGCGTTCACTGGGCGGAGGCGATCTCGGCGGGATGAACTTCGAGATTCTCCCGAGTGCGCTCTCGTGACATCACGCACTCACGTCCCTGATTTGCTGTCATCCCGAGCGTCGAGTCGAGGGACCTGTGTGGGCGGGGC
>JANMSA010000242.1:0-3509 GCA_031388865.1 Acidobacteriota bacterium
CGCCGATGTCCTCGCCCATGATCAGCACGTTCGTGTCGCGATCCATTTCCTCCATCATCGCTTCCCGAATCGCGTCGCGGTAAGACTTCTCACTCATGGTCACTCTCGCTGACGGTCCGCGGTCCGTACGCCTCGAATTCCGTGCATAGCATCGCTTCCCGAATCGCGTCGCGGTAAGACTTCTCACTCATGGTCACTCTCGCTGACGGGCCGCGGTCCGTGTTCCGCCACGACGTCCGTGAACAGCTCTTCGGGCGCCGGCTGCGGCGACTCCTCGGCAAACTTCACCGCCGCCGCTGCTGTCGCCGTCGCCCAGTCGTCCATCTCCTGGACGTCTTCATCGGACAACGCGCCAAGCTCGGAGAGCCGGCTCCGCAGGATGCGAATCGGGTCGCGCTGCCGGTGCTGCTCCACTTCTTCTTTCGGGCGGTAGGGCTGCAGGATGTCCGCCGCGCCGTGTCCGGAGAATCGGTAGGTCATGGCCTCGATGCAGAACGGGCGGCCCGTCTTTCGAACCTGCTTCACGACGCGGTCTGCAAGACTGCGCACGGCGAAGACGTCCTGCCCGTCGACCTTCTCCGTCGGGATGTCGTACGCGTGGACACGCGCGGAGAGGTCCGTGAGCGCCGAGTGGCGTTCGAGCTTGGTGCCCATGGCGTAGCCGTTGTTCTCGATGACAAAGATGACCGGACACATACCGTCGTGACCCCAGAGGCCCGCCATGTTCAGCGCCTCGTGAAAGGAGCCGATATTCATCGCGCCGTCGCCGAAATAGCAGACCGCGATGTGGTCCGTGTTGCGATACCGCAACGCGTACGCGGCGCCCGCCGCCAGCGTCAGATGTCCACCAACGATCCCGTAGCCGCCGTACAGGCCATGTTCGGCGTCGAAAAGGTGCATCGAGCCGCCCTTCCCTTTTGAAACGCCCGTCGCCTTCCCGAAGAGCTCGGCCATCACAGCCGACGGATCGGAGCCGCGGGCGAGAGCCTGTGCGTGGTCACGATAGCCGCAGAAGACGATGTCCTGGGGTCCGAGCGCACTGAGGATGCCGGTGGCGACCGCCTCCTGGCCGATGTAGACGTGCAGGTAGCCGCCGATCTTTCCCTTGCGGAACTCGCGCTCCGTGGCTTCCTCGAAGCGGCGGATCAGGATCATCTGCCGCAGCAGATCCACCCACTCCGGCGCACTCGCCGGATCGGCCACTGCAGAACTGGATTCTTTCTTTGCGTTTGCCATCGTTTCCAGTACCGGCGAAATGCACACCCTACGCCGTGGGCGCGGATTCTATACAAGAGTCGCGCGGAGGGGGCGCAGGAGGAAGAATCTTCGGTAAAAATGGGAAGTTTTTACGTGGCTGGCGCGGGAGCACGAGTTTCGTCCAGGTTCGCTCCGCGGATGATGAAGACCAGCGCCACCATCGCCAGGATTGCGCCGTTGACGGCCAGGGCCGCGCTGATGGACCAGCGATGAGCGACGTAGCCCGCGATGAGGTTCCCGAGCGGCATCCCACCGCGGAACGCCAGCATGAAGATGGACATGACCCGCCCCCGCATGTCGTCGCTGGTGGTGAGCTGCACGAGGGAGCTGTACAGCGAGATCACGCCGACGATGCACATGCCGGCGCAAAACGCGATCACGAGCGAGAGCGGCAGCGAGCGGGAGAACGCGAACGCGACCAGGAGCGCCGCGAACGCGAGCTGCAGCTTGAGCGCGAGTCTGCCCTTGTTCGTGGCATGGGCCGTCGCGGCCACCAGAAGCGCACCGGTCACGGATCCCAGCCCGTACGTGGTCATCATCCAGGCGTACCCCTTCGCCCCGAGTCCGAAGATGGATTTGGCGACGACGGGAAGGAACGTGACGATCGGCATCCCCAGGAACGTTCCTGCGAACGCGAGAAACGTCAGCTTCACCAGGGTCGGACGGCTGGACACGAATCGGAATCCGGCCTTCATCTCATCCAGCATCCCGCCCTGCTCCGAGGTCGGGCGGACGGGCGGCGAGCGGATGAGCAGCAGGGCCACGATCACCGCGAAGAACGAGAGGCCATTCACAGCGAAACATACCGCCGCGCCCCAGGCCGCGAGGGCGATGCCGGCCAGGACCGGTCCGATCACGCGGGCCAGGTTGAACTGCATGGAGTTCATCGCCACCGCGTTGGGCATGTCCTCGCGCTTGACGAGCAACGGAAGCAGAGAGATGTAGGCCGGCCCGCTGAACGACTGCGCGCTGCCCGTGAGGAACGACAGGAGGAAGATGTGCCAAACCTGCACGTTCCCGGAGAAGATCAAAGTGGCGAGAATCAACGCGAACGCCATCTGCAGGTACTGCGAGAGAAGCATGATCTTCTTGCGCTCGATGCGATCCGCGACCACGCCACCGAACACGGAGAAGATGAGCATCGGCCCCGTCGCCAGGAAGCCGTCGACGCCGAGGAGGAACGCGGAGTTGGTCATGCTCAGGACGACCCACCCCTGGGCGACAGTGGCCATCCATGTTCCGGTGGTGGACAGAAACGCGCCTGTCCAGAGCAGGCGGAAATCGCGATACCTCAGCGCGCTGAACGTACGCTGCAGCGCGCCGCGAGCCGGCGTTTGCGCCTGCGCTTCGAGCTCCTGCTCTTCGGAAAGGGACGCGTTCATGCCCCAGTCTTCATGCGCGCATTCGTGCCCGCCGTGTGCGCGTGACAGATGGCAATGGCCAGCGCGTCGGAGGCGTCGGCCGACAGCTTGAGCGTCGCGCATCCGGGAAGGAGCATCCGCACCATCTTCGCGACCTGCTCCTTTTCCGCGGCCCCATACCCCACCACCGCGCTCTTGACCGAGCGCGGGGCGTACTCGAACACTTCCAGCAAGGCGGCACGCGCGGTGAGCAACACGACTCCGCGCGCGTGCGCGAGCTGGATGAGCGACTTCACGTTTTTGCCGGCGAAAGGCGTCTCCACCGCCATCGCCACCGGATGGTTCCGGGCAATCACATCCTGCAGGCCCTCGTGGATGACGCCCAGACGCTCCGGCAACCCGGCGCCGCGACGGGTACTGATTGAGCCCTGATCCACCAGCGTCAGCTTCCCGCGCTCATAGTCGACCACGCCATACCCTGTGCTCACCGAGCCGGGATCGATACCGAGGATTCGCACCCCGGACATTATGAACGATGCTGGTTGCTGGTTGGTTGCTGGTCGCTGGTTGGTTATCAGTTGTCAGTTGTCAGTTGTCCATGCAAATGGTCGCAAGACGCAAACTCACCGTCGCGTAACTCGTGATTGTCGCAGCCGCTGGAGGCGGCTCGTAGGGTAGCCGGTGGTGTGAGCGAAGCGAGCGACCACCGGTCCATACAACCCGCGATGGTGTCGACCCCGGCAGGGGTCGCGGAGGAACTGGCGATGCCTCCTGCATACGAAGACGAGCAACGAGCAACCAGCAACGAGCAACGAGCAACCAGCAACCAGCAACGAGCAACGAGCAACGAGCAACGAGCCACCAGCAACCAACAACCAACAACCAACAACC
>JANMSA010000357.1:0-2285 GCA_031388865.1 Acidobacteriota bacterium
TAGCCGAAGGAAAGTCTCACAATCAGGCGGTGCGGGCCCTTGGTCGACATCTGGTTCGCGTCATTTGGTCCATGCTCAAGAACGAACGCGATTACATTCACAAGGCCGGCTGCGCTTAACGACACTCTTGCAAATCCGACAGGGATGTTCAGGCCTCCGGTTCTCATTTTCGCATCAAGTTGAGCCGGTGGCGCCTGTGCCGCGAGCGTGACTCGCTCCAAGCCTCGTAGATTTCTTCCCCTAAAACCTCCTCGGAATGGAAGTTCCTCGGTCCGATTCGTAGAAGTCCTCGGGATTACGAGCCGACCGAGGGATCCTTGGCGTTGCGATGTCGAGACCTTTGCGATTGGAGTTCGAGGGTGCTGTCTGGCATGTCACCTCTCGCGGAAATGAGCGGAGGAATATCTTCCGTAACGACGCCGACCGCATCGTCTATCTGGCCTTCCTCGCTCAGACTGTCAAACGGTTCGACTGGCTGCTTCTGTCCTGGGTCCTGATGACCAATCATTTCCATCTCGTCATCGAGACGCCGAAGTGCACCCTGTCCCGTGGCATGCACTGGCTCAACACGAAATACGCCCGCTACTTCAACCGGCGCTACAAGCGCGTGGGTCACCTCTTCCAGGGGCGCTTCGACGGCAAGCTGATCGAAAAAGAGGCGCATCTGTACGAGGTCCTGCGCTATGTCGTGCTCAACCCGGTCCGGGGCGGAGATGGTCAAGCATCCGGGCGAGTACCGATGGAGCAGTTACCGGGTGCTGGCCGGCCTCGAGGAGATCCCCGAGTGGCTCGCTGCGAACTGGCTGTTCGAGCTGAACCCTGATCCCGAGCAGGCGCGAGAACCCTACCGCTCGCACGTGGCCGAGAAAATCGGTGACCGGTCCTCCATCTGGGACAACCTCGTCGGTCAGATCTATCTCGGTACAGAAGCGTGGATCGAGAAGATGAGAGCCCGGGTCGAGTCCAAGCCTCGGAGTGATGAGCACTCGCAAGCACAACGGCTCGTCCCTCGCGCTCCGATGGCTACGGTCGTCGCAGCGGTATCGAAGGCCTGCCAGATCGAGGCGGAGACTCTTCGGGACACTCATGGCGGCGCGGCGCGCATGCTCGCCGCCTGGATCGCCTGGAACAAGGCGCTCCTGCGACTGCGACAGATTGCGGCCGGACTTCGGCTACGAAGCTCCGGACATGTCTCCGCTCTCGTGCGTCAGTGCGAGAGCGAGCTTGCTCGAGACAAGTTGCTCCGCGCCCTGGCCGATCGAGCCTTGGGCCTCATGCCCTCCGCAGCTTGATCTGAAAACTCCCACCGGTAAAAGCGTCGCGCGGCTCAATGGATCGCTCGAGGTTCGCTTGATCTCCGGGCTGGCGCCCGGGTGACCCGCGAACTCAGCGGGTGAATCCTCGTCCGCGCGCCCTGTCTCTACGTCGATTCTTGTAATTGTCGACCGATCCTCAGATTCGTGGCTTTGAAAACGTCCTGCGCTCGGTCGCGCTCGGCCGGAAGCGCGTGGGCCGTCGTACACCGGGCCAAACTCCGGGCCAGACTTAGGGGTGGAGCGAGAGCCATAGGCCTGACCCTTTTTTATCTTTTCTATCGGGATTCGCCCGCCCTTATTGACAACGCCTCCTAATGGGCGACCCCTACTTACCAACTTAACGACCCCAACTTAATTTACAAGACGCGGCTTCCCGGTCGACGGATCTCGCGGTGCAGGGCGCGTGCAACGCGCCCCTACGATCTGCAGCGCCATCGTGAACCGTCAGACATTCTCCCTAGTGCCGGGGCATACCAATTCATGAATCAAGCGTTTCGGAATCGAACGTCAGCGTATGCGCGTCGAGGATTCCTCGCTCGACGCTTTCAGAAAACAAGCGTTGAACGTCAGCAGCGCGACGAAGCTACCGGCTGCGGGCGAGACGCCCGCGTACCGCGGACGGGACGTCCGCGCTCCGGAAGGAATACCAGCTACTTCTGTGCACCGAATCCGCCGTCGAGCTTGGGGGGCTCGTTGATGTAAAGGTTTCCCTTTTGAAGCATGCGCGCCGAACGGACATCTCCACCGGCCTCACGCCAGATGTGGAAGTAGATGTTCACCAGATCGGTGACGGCGTGAGAGTAGGAGACTGAAGCGATTCCGAAGGCGGTGGAACGGTCGTCGAAGTCTTCGGACGTGCGCCGCTCACCGAAACGGAAGTACTCCTCGCTGAGCAGGGGATAGAAGTTTGCGGATCGGTCGAAGGTACTGGCCAGGTAACGGTCGAGACGGAAGTCGGGCTCCAGACCA
>JANMSA010000384.1:0-4301 GCA_031388865.1 Acidobacteriota bacterium
TGCAAAGAAGCTAGGCTACTCGCTCCGGCGTGATGGAGATCTCCATCACCTGTATGACCCCGCCGACCTGAAACGAGCGGTCGAACGCGTGCGCGAGCAGCTTCATTGCCGGACCATCGCCGGTATCGGTTCCGCGGCGACTGACGCGCGGTTTTTGTCGCTCTGCGACCGTGCCGTCATCGTGCCACGAGAAACTGGGGTGGATCCGGAAATCGTGAAAGGAGTGCCCGGAGCTTCTGTGGCTCCGTCGTCCGGTCCATGCGGATGGCTGGCCACGGCCCAGGAACTCTCGAGCCTGCGCCTGTCGGAGGGAAACGGCGTGGCAGACATCGTCGGAGCGCATCTTCCTAAGCGGCGGTCGCGCAACGTGTCTTCCCGGACGCTTCCCCTGTCGCCGGAGAACTCCTGCAATGCCGATTGAAGCGTATGCCGTCATGAAAGGCATCGCTGCTCTTGGCGCCGCGGCGGTCGCGTTGCGAGTACTGCATCGCCGCAAGCGGCGAACGGCGGCGAACCAGATCCCGGTCGCTGGCCCCGGCCTCCAGGTCGAAGAAGACGACTTACGCGACTTCATCGCCAGCCAGTTCCCCGACACACCCGTTGTCGTTGTCGCCAATCGAGAGCCGTACTCGCATGTATCCGACGAGAATGGTGTTGTCACGGTGAGAACCACGGCCGGAGGACTGGTCACTGCCATGGAGCCGGTGCTACGTGCCACCGGCGGTACATGGGTGGCGCACGGCTCAGGCAACGCCGATCGTTCTACGGTCGACCATCGCCAATGCGTTGCCGTACCAGCTGCAGCGCCCGAGTACACCCTCCGGCGCGTCTTCCTCTCGGCTCTGGAAGAGCGGCAGTACTACTGCGGCTTCTCGAATGAGGCGCTCTGGCCGCTGTGTCACAACGCATTCACCAGGCCGGCGTTCCGGCGTGAGGACTGGCTGACTTATCAACAGGTGAATCGGCGCTTTGCCACGGCTGCGCTCGAACACTCTCGCGGCGTGATTCTTCTGCAGGACTATCACCTGGCACTGGCCGGCCGGTACATACGCGATGCCGATCCACGCCAGGTGATCGGAACGTTCTGGCACATCCCATGGCCGGCGGCGGAAATCTTTTCGATCTGCCCATGGAAAGAAGAGATTCTCGACGGGCTTCTGGCGCTTGATCTGATCGGGTTTCACACCGAGAGTTATTGCCGCAATTTCCTCGATTCGGTTGAGCGTTTTGTCGGGTGCCGTGTCGACAGGAAGAGCATGTCTGTGGAGTATCGCGGACGCGTGACGCGTGTCCGGGCCATCCCCATCAGCATCCCCTTCGCAGATGCTCATCGTCCGTTGATGGCTGACACCGGCATACGCCGGCAGCTTTCCATCGGCGCCGAGGTACACGTCAGCATCGCGGTAGATCGCGTCGACTACACGAAGGGAATCCTCGAACGCCTCAGCGCCATCGACGCACTCTTTCAGCGGAATCCTGATCTGTCCGGTCGTTACAGCCTCGTCCAGATCGCTGCCCCATCGCGAAGCTCGGTGGCCGCATACCGCGACCTGGAACAGCGCATCGAAGAGGAGGTGGCGCGAGTAAACGCCCGCTGGGAACGGCCCGGGTGGCAGCCGGTGCATCTCATCTTTCGATCCCTCTCGCGCGACGAGGTTGTCGCGTACTACCAGATGGCCAACAGTGCGCTCGTCACTCCCCTGCACGATGGGATGAACCTGGTTGCCAAAGAGTATGCAGCGGCCTGTCAGGGTGACCACGGAGTCCTGATTCTCAGCCAGTTTGCGGGAGCAGCGCAGGAACTGACCAGCGCCATCACGGTGAACCCCTTCGACATCGAGGCGGTGGCCGACGCGATCCGGACAGCCGTTGAGATGCCGGCGCAGGAGCGGCGCCGGCGGATCGCTGCCATGCATTCCGCGCTGCGACGCAACACGATTTTTGACTGGGCCAGAATACTGTTCGCTGATCTCGCCGTCATAGCCCGAGCCAGGGAGGAAGCGAAGGACCATGACAGGAACTCACATCCAACAATCGATCGTGTCACCACCGTGCCGCTCTTCGGAATTGCTGCTCGCGGTTGACTTTGACGGAACGGCCGCGTCGATCGTTCTTCGGCCGGCCGACGCGACGATGGACGATCGGATGTATCAGCTTCTCCACGCCGCATCCCGGCTCTCGCACGTGAGCGTGGCCATCATCAGCGGCCGCGATATCGAGGACCTTTATCAGCGGACTCTCGGGCTCGAGGTGTTTCGCATCGGATCGCACGGAGCGGACTGCACGAGTCCGGGCGGACGGCTGCTCTGGGGCACCGAAGCTTCTTTACTGCTCGTCGATGAGTCACTGTCAGAGAATCTGGCCGCTGCTGGCTTCAAAATCGAGAGGAAGAAACTATCAATCGCAGTTCACTTCCGGAATATCGACGTGCTGAGACGAAAAGATCTTCTCGAACGGTTCTGCGAGTGGGCTCGGGAGCACGGGCTCGAGCTGGTGGCCGGCCGGTGCGTTCTGGAGGCACGCATACCAGCTGGTGACAAGCTTTCCTCCCTTCGCCGTCTGATGTCCTACACCGGTGCGAAAAGGGTGCTCTACGCCGGCGATGACCTGACCGACTTCGCAGCGTTGTCCTGGGCGGCGAAACATGGAGTCGGCCTGTTCGTTCAGAGCGTGGAGCGGGAGCCTCCCCCCGATCCATCTGTAGTCCACATCGCTGACGTCGGTGCGCTCATAGACGAGATCCGTTACGAGATCGACGGCACTCCTTCGTCGCGCGGGGAAGCCCGGGCAACCCTCTAGCCCGCATTTCGTCTGATCCTGGACGCTCGCCGCGCGCAGGGCCGTTTTCGAATCGCGTCTCCTTGAGGCATAACCCCTCGCAACTGCACCAGCAATGGAGCGGCCTTTCGAGAGCGCGCTGATCGAAATGGATCTATGCTCCGTGGTGTGGAGCAGCCCGAAAGCGGTTTGAGTATGAACGTCGATCCGCGTCGGGATTTCATCTGGCAGGAATTGCATGCCCGGCCCTACGTCCGTTTCGATGCTCCCGCCCATGTCTTTCGTTTCGCGTTCTTCTGCGAAGACGGTCTTGGCGCCGCGGATCACACGGCTCTCGACCGCGTAATCACCACGATGGGAATGAAAGCCACGTACGAAACCGAGCGCCATTCCATCTAGTCATCCTGGGTCAATCTCCTGGGCTCTTTTGGGTTTCTTTTGGCGCTCCTGACAGGTGCGCAGCAGCGGATGTGGGGGCGTCGTCAAGATCCCACGCGCGCGGCAGTTGGTCTGTCATTTCATCCAGCGGATGGTTAACCCCCCGGGATAAACGCGACGGTGATGCCCGGTACACCTCCGCGTGACGTCGATCCACCCGCAATGAGCACGCTCGCGAGGCACCCTTCCGCAGGTCTCAATCGGAACCAGGGGAGGGCGGGACTGAGCCCCGAGCCCTGAGCCCTGAGCCCTGACTCACCATCCCCCACAGGATGCCGAAGTAATAAGTTAGGTGGTGCAGTGCGAACGCAAAGGGAATGATCGGCCAGCGGCGGGGGCGGAGTCGCGTGGCGCGGGCGCCGAGGATCAGAGTCAGAAGAGCGTAAGGGATCGAAACAATGGGAGCCAGGGCTAGCGCGACCGTTCCGGCGACGAGAAACGCGACGATCTTCGGGTTGCGGCGGTGCGACGGCGATCCGCGCCTCATCAGCTGCCCGGTCTTCACGCGGTACCGCCACCGTTGCCGGAGATAGGGGCCGGGGAAGGCGCGGCGCCGGTGAAAGACGACGACGCCGTCGTGATAGATGACCTGGCCACGCTCCATCAACTGTTCGATGAGGCGGGTGTCCTCGCCGATGTAGCCGATCGACTCGTCGAACCAGGTGAAGGCGCTCCGGCGAACGAAGAGGTTGACCAGCGCGATGTCGCTGGCGCTGCGGATCGGGAAGACGCCGCGCCGATTCTCGTGGGCGGCCACTCCGCTGCCGATTCGTGGAGTCGCCAGGAGGGTGTCGGAGATGAGTTCGGACTCGGTGGAGTCGGGCGGGGCCGGGTCCGGTCCTCCCAGAGCGAGCGCCTCCGGATGGGCGTCCAGGTAGGCGCAGGCGGTGGCCAGCCAGCGGGGATCGGCCCTGGCGTCGTCATCGATGAAGGCCAGGATTTCCCCTGAACCTGCGGAAACTGCTCGATTTCTGCGGGTTGCGGGATTACGATCCGGCTCGATAACGTTCCCAATCCGGTTGTCTTCAGGCAGATGCTGCAGTGGCTCCGCCGAGACAACGATCAATTCGAAAGGAAACGACGCC
>JANMSA010000403.1:0-6629 GCA_031388865.1 Acidobacteriota bacterium
TGGTCTGCGGCATGACGCCGTCGTCGGCCGCGACGACGAGGATGACGATGTCCGTCACCTTTGCGCCGCGTGCGCGCATCATCGTGAACGCTTCGTGACCAGGCGTGTCGAGGAAGACGATCTTCCGTCCGCGCTTCTCGACGTGATACGCACCGATGTGCTGGGTGATGCCGCCTGCTTCGCCCGACGCGACATCGGTCTCACGGATCGCATCGAGGAGCGAGGTTTTGCCATGGTCGACGTGCCCCATGACGGTAATGACCGGACCGCGCGGCACCGTGCCCTTCTGCTCGGTGCGCTCCATGGCTTCCATCTCGATGGCCTCTTCGAAGGAGACGATCTCCGCTTCGAGGCCGAGCTCGCGGGCCACTTCCATCGCCAGCTCTGCGCCGAGGGCCTGGTTGATGGCGACCATGAGGCCCTTCTTCATGAAGAGGTGCTTCATCAGATCGCTGGCTTTGACGTCCAGCTTCTCCGCGAGCTCCTTGACCGTGACACCCTCGGTGAGTGCCACCCGTCCTGTGGGGCGCTTGAAGTCGAGGACTCTTGCCGTCGGAGCGGCCTGCTTGCGCGTATCGCGGCGCGTGGAGGCTTTCTTCGGCGCATCAGGATCATCGTCCGGGATGTCCGGTCCGATGTCGTCGTTGATGATCTGGGTGCCTGAGAACCCGCCCTTGTTCAGCAGATCCTGATCGAACTCGGCGCCGCGCGACGTCTTCGTGCCGCGCTTCCCCGTGGCTTTCTTCTTGTCGTGCGAATCCCCACCCTCGCCGTCTTCCTTCTTGCGGCGAATGATGTTCGCGCCGGGGCTCAGCGGCGTCATGGCAGGGCCCATCGGACGGGCCGGCGCACCGGGACGACTGCCCATCGGGCCACCTGGACGTGCTCCACCGGGACCCGATGGACGCGTTCCCATCGGCCCACCGGGGCGAAGTGCGCCGGGACCGGCAGGACGCAGGCCGGGGCCGCCCGGAGCGGACGCGGGGCGCGTGCTCATCGGTGCGGCGGCGGGACGCGGCGGCTGGTACGTGGCTGAACCTGCGGGACGCGCGCCCATGGACTGCTGTGGCGGACGCGTGCCGGGGGCGCTGGGGCGGCCGGTGGGGACGGTTTGTTGACCCGCGTAGTTCGGGCGGGTCGTTTGCGGCGCGCGTGCACGCGGTCCGGTGGGACCGGTGGGGCGGCTGCGGTCGAACGGCTGCTGAGGCGGCGCAGCGGGTGGCGGCGGTGGCGCAGGGATCTCCCGCGGTACGGCAGCGACTGGCGCTTCTTCGGGCTCGGCGGCGGGAAGTTCCTGCGGGGCGGCCTCGGCGGCGACGCGCGGGCGCTCGGTAACGCGCGGCGGTGCTTCCTTGGCGGCGCGCTCCTCCGCTTCCACCGCTTCCACGAACTCGGGAATGATCACCGTCTGCGGCGGCGCGGCGACCGGCTCATCGCCCTTCGGAACAGCCTCGGCCTTCTTGCGCACCGGCGGCTGCACGATCGGACGCGGTGGACGCACCGCTTCCTTCTTCTTCTCCACCGTGGGCTTGTCTTCGCGCATGATGACGCTGCGGGTGCGCGCGACCAGCTTCTTGCCGGTGAGAAGCGCCTGGATCACGTCAGGCTCGAGCACCTGACTGGCGTCCGTGATATCGGCGCCGAGCGACTGCAACTGGAAGATGACGTCCTTTTCAGGCTTGTTCATCTTCTTCGCGATGTCGCTGACTTTGAACTTTGCTGCCGCCATTCAATCTCCCTTGGATCCAGCTCGCAGCTGGCAGCTCTCAGCTCTCAGGAGATTGATCCTCCCGTGAGCCGCGCGCTGCGAGCTGCCGGCTACTCAACTGAGGCTTCGGCCTGCTGCTTGTCCGAAGCTTCCTCTGATTCTTCGTCCTGCGGTTCGTCGTCCTGAACTTCTTCGTCCAGTTCTTCTTCTTCTGACTCTTCGTCGGACTCTTCGGACTCTTCGTCCTCGTCTTCGAGACCGGTGTCGGGCTCGGTCTCTTCGACCTGCTCATGCTTGCGGCCCAGCTCGATGATCTGCGCGGCCATCTCTTCGTCCACGCCTTCGATGGCGATCAGATCCTCGACCGAGGCGTTGATGACGGAATCGAGATCATCGTAGCCGGCGCCTTCGAGAAGCTGCGCCCATTCCTCCGGCATCTCTTCGATCTCGCGCACGGTAGTCTGTGAGCGGGACTCGGCCATCGCTTCCTGAAGCATGGCCGTGAGCGCGTCCGCAACCTCGCCCTTGACCTCTTCCTCGGACTTGATGTCGATCTTCGCGCCGATCAGTTCCGCCGCGAGGCGGACGTTCAGGCCCCGCTTGCCGATGGCCAGCGAGAGCTGGTCGTTGTCCACGATGACGTCGAGGTGCGGCCGGTGCGCCTGCTCGTCGCTGGTCACCGAAACGCGGGTGATCTTGGCCGGCGCAAGCGCATTCTGCGCGTAGTTCACGATGTCTTCGTGCCAGGGGATGATGTCGATCTTCTCGCCGCGGAGCTCGCGGATGATGGACTGCACGCGCGAGCCCTTCATGCCGACGCACGCACCGACCGGATCGACGTCGCGCTCGCGGGAGGCGACTGCGATCTTCGCGCGCTCGCCCGGCTCACGAACGGCTCCCTTGATGATGACCGTGCCGTCGTAGATCTCCGGGACTTCCATCTCGAAGAGCTTGATGAGCAGCCGCGGATCGGTGCGGGAGAGCACGACCTGCGGGCCCTTGGGCTGTGTGTGCACATCCGAGATCACGGCTTTGATGCGATCGCCCTGCGAGTAGCGCTCGGCGCGCGACTGATGGTGCCGCGGGATGATCCCCTCGGTCTTCCCATTGAGGTCGATGATCATGTCGCCGCGCTCGAAACGCTTCACATAGCCGTTCTCGAGCTCGCCCATCTTGTCTTTGAACTCGTTGAAGACCTTCTCGCGCTCGGCCTCGCGGACCTTCTGATACAGGACCTGTTTGGCGGACTGTGCGGCGATGCGCCCCAGTTCGGCGGGTGGCGTGGTGAGCGGGATCCTCACCTCGTCTCCCTGCTCTACTTCGGGATCGATCTTCTGCGCTTCGTAGGTACGGATCTGCGTGTTCGAGTCCTTGACGACGTCGACCACTTCCTTGCTGATGTGATTGAGGCGGATCGTGCCGCCGGTCTGCGCGCTTTCGTCGATCTTGCGAGCCTGTTCGAGCGTCCACTGCGCCTGCGGATCCTCGATCTGGTCTTCGTTCTCGACGATCTCTTTCACCGCGAAAATCTGCACCCCGCCATGCGCGCGATCCAGTTCGGCCTCGAGGGGCTCGCGGGTCTTGTAATACTTGCGTGCTGCTGTGGCGAGCGCGTCTTCCAGCGCCTGATAGACGCGGTCGACATCGATCGACTTTTCATACGCCAAGGCCTTGATGTCCTTGTCGTTGAACATCGCGGGGACTTCGCGCTCCGCTGGAGCCGCCGCGCGGGCTTTTCGTGTCACAGCTCAACCTCCAGGCGTGTTTCCTTGATATCGGCCATCGGGATCGCATAATCCGGGTCCTTTTTCGAGACCGTCGGATCTGTGACCACCACCGTCGCTCCGTCGAACGACTTCAGCCTTCCTACAATGACGTGCAGGCCGCGGATGGCCGTGCTCGTCTTGACCCGCACCAGGCGGCCGAGAAACTTCTCATAATCAGCTGTCGAATAGAACCTGCGATCCAGTCCTGGCGAAGAGACCTGCAGCTCGTACTCCGCCGGGATCGGGTCTTCCACGTCGAGCCAGGTCGAGACCTGCTGCGAGATGAGGGAGCAGTCGTCGATGTTGACGCCGCCTTCTTTATCGATGTCTACGCGCAGCAGATAACCTCTCCCATGACGCAGATAGTCGACGTGCACAAGCTCCAGACCCTCGGATTCAACGATCCTCCGGATCTGCTGCTCGATCCCCTCAGGCAATCCGCTCATGCTCCTGAAAATGCTCCATCCAACAAAAAAAGCGGCCGATCGGCCGCTTTCGAAAGAGACTGCTCGAAAGCCGTCGAATACTAACACACAACCTCCGGCCGTTACGACGCGGTAACGGAACGGACCGATTCCGGGCGAACGCACGGTAACGGACAGGACGACTGCCTCTGAAAGTCGCAATGGATCGGAAATCTTCCCGTCCTCGCCGAAGAGTTCCCACTGCGCGTTCCCATTGAAGAAAAAGCGGTTGCCGGCGGGGACGCCGAGGGGGGGATCGCCGCGAGCCGTCGGCTCTACAAACAAAAAGGCCGCGCCTCGCGGCGCGGCCTCGGTTACGTCGGAAAGAGTGCGTTACTTGCGGACGAGACGGCGAAGGACGGTCTTGCCCGCGCTCGGCGGGTAGAGGATGTTGAGTGCGTCTACATTCATCTCGATCAGGTACTGCGCCTCGAGCGTGGTCGCGTCACCCGAGATGTTGTCGAGGACGGAGCCGTACGCCAGGAACGCCGGGCAACCCTGCTCGCAGCTGGACGGAGCGCCCGGAACGGCGCTCGGCGACAGCTGCTCGACGGTCACGAAGTAGTTCGATCCGATGAGTGCCGAGCCGAAGAGTGTGGCGAACCCGTACTGCTGGTTGCCGAGCGGGCCGAGGGTGCGCGTCGCCTGCGCCTTCAGGTTCCCGTCGCTGAGCGTGCCCTGGTAGAGGCGGAAACGGATGTCGGTGCGGGAGTACTCGGACGCGTTCACCACACCGATGTTCGTGCGGAACGTGCCGGGCTGGCCGGCGCCGCCGGTCTGCGTAACACCCGTGATGAAGACCTTGTCGAGCCCGACGCTGCTCTGCAGGGTGCTCACGAAGCTGTACCAGGGAATGCCTGTGAAAAGCTGGCCGGTCGTCGGAGGATTCGGGCCGGCCTGCGTGATCTGATAGATGCGGGTCTGCACGCTGATCGGGCGGAAGTTGGGGCTCACGCCCGCCTGGTTCTGCGTGTCCGTGCCGCAGCTCGTGCCGGCCTTACAGCCGTTGAACACCAGCATGCCGAGTGCGACCGGCTTGCCGAGGGTGTTCGCGAAGATGTCCAGAAACTCCTTGCGCTCGAACGGCTGCAGCGTGATGCGGCCGCGCAGCTCTTCGAGGTTCGCCGGTGCGGTTCCACCGGAGTTCTCGCCGAGCGGGACATAGATGACGGATACGTCGACGCTGTCGCCCGACAGATTTGCCAGGAACGCGTCGGTGATGAACGTGCCGCTGGAGCCGCCAGCGTGGCCCGCGATGGGCACGTAGACCTGATCAGCTGCCCGGAAGTTGCTTGCAAATGCGCCCGAGGCGATGAGGATCAGCGCCGCCGCGACACCAAGTTTTCTCATGAACATAAATCTCCCCTCTTACACCTTGAGTTTGGTCTGGATGCTCGATGGATATGCTGCCAGGGCATTCTAAACGAGTTTGCCCCCGCAGAAATCCTCATCTGCAACTTATTACGTGGTCCAACAGGACAACGTCACAAATTTCTTTCCCTATACTCGACACCGTGAGCCATTTCCGAGAAGCAGTGGTTGGCGATTCCCAGCAGGGACTTCGCCTCGACCGCGCTCTGGGCGAGCTCTTCACTGACTACTCGCGCAATTTCCTGGCAAACCTTGTGACGGAAGGGCACGTCTCCATCGACGACCGTCCCGCGGCCAAGCCTTCCCGGCGCGTGGAGACCGGACAGCGCCTCAAAATCGAAGTGCCCCCCGCCTCTCCATCCTCACTGCCGTCGCAGGATATCCCGTTTGCCGTCCTTTACGAAGACTCTGATGTGGTCGTCATCGACAAACCAGCCGGCCTCGTCGTTCATCCCGCCGCCGGCCATCCCGACCAGACCCTCGTCAACGCCCTGCTCTTCCACGTGAAAGACCTCAGCGGCATCGGAGGCGAGATCCGCCCAGGCATCGTGCACCGCCTGGACAAGGACACGAGCGGCGCGATGGTCATCGCCAAGCACGACGATGCTCACCGCAAGCTCAAGGCGGCATGGAACAGCGAGCGCGTCCAGAAGGAGTATCTCGCGCTGGTCTACGGAACGCCGGCCATTCTCCAGGGCGTCGTCGATGCGCCGATCGCCCGCGATCCGCGCGACCGCAAGCGCATGGCAATCGTCGCCGGCGGACGCGAGGCGATCACAGAGTATCGGGTGATGGAGCAGCTCCGCTACGGCTCGCTCGTGCGCTGCCGCCTCCGCACCGGCCGCACTCATCAGATCCGCGTGCACATGAAGCACCTCGGCCACCCGATCGTTGGCGACCCGCTCTACAGCGGACCGCAGTGGCGCGGCATCGGCGAGAAGCGCGTGCAGAAAGTGCTCTCGTCCCTCCAGCGGCAGATGCTCCACGCCACGAGGATCGCGTTCGATCATCCGCGAACGGGCGAGCGCCTGTCGTTCGAGGCTCCGGTACCTGCGGACTTTGCGGCGGTGCTCGTCGCGATGCGGTGAGACAGTTGCTGGTTGCTGGTTGTCGGTTATCCGTTGTCGGTTGTCAGTTGTCCATGCAAAGATTCGCAAGAGCGAAGAGTTCACCGACGCGCAGCTCGTGATGGTTCGCAGCCGCTGGAGGCGGCTCGTAGGGTAGCCGGTGGTGCGAGCAAGGCATGCGGCTCGAGCCCAGCGACTTGCACCCGGTGGATGTAGGGTAAATCGACCGTGCCGTCGGGTGAGACGCGGAACT